>OMSM01000460.1 GCA_900313745.1 uncultured Lachnospiraceae bacterium | reverse complement strand
CTCCCGGTATTCCCCGGAGAGCTCCTCCCTTCCGGGAAGAGGCTTCATCCTCCGGATCCTGTCCGCCCAGACCGCGGGATCCTCTATGGGGAGATGCTCCGCGCCGGGCGTCATCAGCACCTCTGCCGTCACCCTGCCGGAGACGAGGCAGGGCAGCCCCGAAGCCTGGGCTTCCACCACTGTCCCGGGAAGGCCTTCGTAGAGCGAGGGAAGGCAGAAGACATCCATCGCCTGATACAGAGCGGCGGTGCGCTCCCTTCCGCACTGGCCTGCGAATATCACCCGGTCCGCGACTCCCGCGCTCTCCGCGCTTTTCCTTGTCTCCTCAAGGAGATCGCCGGCACCGACGAGAAGCAGCATGGCCTTCGGAGATTCCGGGCTTCCTGCGGCGTTTTGCCCGCCGGAGAGGAGTTTCAGCACCTCGATGAGGAAACGGTGGTTCTTCATCGGGTCAAAACGCCCGACGTGCCCGATAAGTACCGCGTCCTCCGGGATTCCGAGCTCTCTCCTCACACACGCCCTGTTCTCCGCAGAGAAGGCGAAGAAACCTGTGTCAATCGCATTGGGAACAACCTTTATCCTGCCGTCCGCTGCGGCTCTCTTTCCATAGACCGCCAGACCTGCGTCCCTTGCGCAGCTAAGCAGGATGTCCGCTCTCTCCGGGAGCTTCCTGCGCATCCACTTCGTCGCGTACCCCTTCATTCCCGCGGGGACGCCCCCGCTTCGGACATGGGCGATGGTGTGCGGGATGCCGCTCTCCTTCGCGGCGGGCAGGTAGATCGCGGCGAGGCTCGTCATGTGTCCCTCGACCGCAGCCCAGCCGCCGTGTGATGAGAAGAACTGCCGCACCGCTTCACGGTAGCCTGCGGCTGTCTTCATCCGGTACCGGGGAAGCGCGTAGATCCGTCCTCCGAGGGAGAGCACCTCCTCATCGTAGAAATCCGGTTTCCTTGCCGCCATGAGCTGCTCCGAGGTCGGCACCCCGGAGGATGGGGCCTCCCCGCCCTCCGGCAGGGAGGCGGGAGACGCCTCCGTGTGCACGAGGAAATCGAACTGCACCTTCGTGCGGTCGATGTGCCGGTAGAGGTCCATGATGCGGCTCTCGGCACCTCCCATGTTCAGGACGCCCAGAACGTGCAGTATTCTGATGGGAGCTTCACCGCTCCTAAGGTTTCCGGTGCTCATCCTCTTCCCTGTACCAGGCGGCGCTTTATTTCCGCCATCGCATATTCTTTGGCCCGGAGTATTTCCGGGCGCTTCACCGCAGGTTCCGCGAGCAGCTCGCTGTACGATATGATCCGGTGCCTGGGGAAAACCTCCTCCCCGTACCGGCGGAAATCTTCCTCCGTCATCGTGTTCGTGTGCACCACCAGCGTCGACACACCGTCCTTTCCGGAGGACAGGGTATCCTTTGCCCTGAAGGAAATCGGGTAGAAGGTGATGCCCTCATAAAGATAGGGCGCAGTCCCGAAGCCGTCCGTGATGCGGTCAAAGCCGTTCTGCTTAAGGGCCTTCAGGGTATTCCGGTCGTAGCTGTGGGCGGGGGCCATGAACAGTCTGGTGACGATTCCCCTGTCCTCCAGGATTTCCCTGCCCCGGCGGATCAGCTCCTCCTGGCGCTCGTACGGAAGCCCCGCGAATTCCGACAGGCGGTTTAAGGGGAAAAGCCCGCCGCTCTTCGTCGTATAGACATGGTGGCAGCCGTGCATCGCGACGGACCAGCCGCTGTGGGCAAGCTCCTTCACCGTCTCGAAGAAATCCTCCCTCGGAGGATCGATCTCAAGACCCGCGTCCCGGTTGTCGGGGACCACCCCGATCAGGGGACGCACGCCGTACCTGTCGCAGAGTGCCCGGAACCGCCCGAACTTCGCCCAGTCCATTCCCGGCGCAATATCATCCATTCGGATGGCAATTCTCATCATCGATATCTTTACTCCAGGATCATTCCCGGCTTCAGCGCAAGGCGGCTCTCATAGCGGGAGATCAGCAGCGACCCGTCCACTGTCCGCACAACAGGCTTGTCGTCAAAGACGCAGACGATCTCTCCCGGGGCGTACCCCGAGAAGTCGATCACCTCGTCAAAGGGCTTCGCCTCCCAGACGATGACCTTCTCCCCTGCCGCATCTGCTCCTACGGCTCCGGTTTCTCCGGCCTCGGGATCCGCCGCATGGCAGAAAGCCCCGGGGAAAGGCGCGGAGACGCCGCGGATGAGGTTGTAGATCTCCCTCGTCCTCGCGTGGAAATCGATCTTCCCGTCCTCCGCGGTGCGCTTGCCGTACCAGGAATCGAAGTCCTTCGATTCCCTGCGGATCGTGATCTCCCCGGCCGCATCCGCGAGGAGCAGCCTGTCGATCAGCCTCATCTGGATAATGGTGTTCTTGTACTGGCAGCTTCGGATGTCGTCATAGGGGGTGATCTGGAACATCTCCGTCGCGAAGATATTCGGGCTGTCCGCCTCCTCGTCGTAGCGGAAGAGGTTCAGGTTGAACCTGGTGTCGCCCAGGATGATCGACCAGTTGAGCGGTGAGCGTCCCCTTCCGAAGGGAAGATACCCGCTGTTGCCGTGGAACCCGAATATCCCTTTGGAAAACGCGTCCAGCACATTCCCCGGGATGAGCCTCTGCCAGCCCGAGGTAATTCCGAGGTCAAAACTGTTCCCGGCGAAAAACTCCGCGCTGCGCTCATCCCTGAATCCGTAGCTCTTTGTATACCAGACCGGGATTCCCAGCTCCTTCGCGGCCTCCCCCAAAGGGGAGAAACCGGAGACCTGGTTATGGGAGAGCACCTCGGGGTCGATGGTCACCAGGAGGTCCACGGTGTATCCCTTCCCCGTGATATGCCTCAGGACATCCTCCGTGGTGTCCTTAACCCCGAATATCACCAGATGATAATGCATTTCAAACCTCCGTGCGGCTTACTCCGCAGCCGGCGAAGCAGTCCCTTTGTCAAAGGTTCGCCCTGTACCACGCGATTGCCTCGGTGATTCCCGCCCGGAAATCATAGGAGGGATCGTAGCCGAGCTTCTCTCTCGCCTTGGAGATATCCGCGTTGGAATCCCGGATATCTCCCGCCCTGGGCGGCCCGTAAACCGGCTCTCTCTCTATTCCGAGGGCCTCGCAGAGATGTCTGTAGACATCGATCAGGTACTCCCTTCCGCCAGCGCCGATGTTGTAGGCCTCACCGGCAGCTTCCGACGGAGCCAGGCATGCGCGCAGATTGCCCTCGATGACATTGTCGACATAGGTAAAGTCGCGGCTCTGCATTCCGTCGCCGTTGATGGTCGGCGTCTCCCCGGCGAGGAGAAGTTTTAAGAACTTCGGAATAACCGCCGCGTAGGCTCCGTTGGGATCCTGCCTGCGCCCGAAGACGTTGAAATAGCGAAGGCCGTAGGTGTCCAGCCCGTAGAGCGTCTTGTAGAGATGCCCGTATTCCTCGTCGGTGCGCTTGGTCAGGGCATAGGGAGACAGGAGTTTTCCCTCCCCTCCCTCTTTCTTCGGGAGCACCGTGGAATCCCCGTACACCGAGGAGCTGGAGGCATAGACGAACTTCTTCACGCCCTTCTGCCTCGCGGCCTCCATCATGTTCAGCGTTCCGCGGATGTTGATCTCCTCGTAGAGAAGAGGCATCTCGATGCTTCGCGGCACACTTCCCCACGCCGCCTCATTGAGGACGTAACTGACACCGTCGCAGGCCTTCATGCAGGCCTCGAGATCACGGATGTCCTCCTTCAGGAAAGTAAAGAGGGGATTGTCCATGAAGGGCTCGATGTTCTCGATGTGTCCCGTGGAGAGGTTGTCGAGGCATCGCACCGTGTATCCCATTTCCAGGATCGCCTCGCAGAGATTTGATCCGATAAATCCCGCACCGCCTGTCACAAGAAAAACACTGTCCTCCGGAAACTGTAACTGCCTGAACGCCATATCTGGCACCTTTCCGCAGATGAAACCACAATATCTGCTAATCAAAAGAGAATATTAACTTAAAAAGTATACCATATTCCCGGTCCGTTGACGAATAGGACCCGGCGCACCGCTGCCGCGCTCCCCGCGCCGCCCGGTACGCCGGGTCCCTTCCGGCACTCCCTCTTACTTCGGCAGGTGGATCACCGCTTCCGTCCCTCTGCCCGGTGCACTTCTTATCTCCAGCGAGCCTCCGCACATCCGCTCTATTCTCTCCCGCACGTTCTCCAGCCCGATATGCCGGTGTCCGTGCCCTTCCCCGTCTTCGGCTGTCCTCTGCCCGGGATCATATCCCTTTCCGTCATCCCGGACGGTGATGATGTACTCCCTGCCTTCCTCTCTTGTCCCGATATAGACCGTTCCTCCCCCGTTCGTGGTGACACCGTGCTTCACGGCGTTCTCCACGAGCGGCTGTACCGTGATCGCGGGAATGTCGAAATCCTCCGCCTCAATATCCTCCTCAACCCTGAGTTCGTCCCCGAAGCGCATTTTCTCCAGCCTCAGGTAGCAGTCGACGTGCTCCATCTCCTTCCCAAAGGGAATGTTTCCGGAATGGCTTAAGCTGTCCAGATTGCCTCTTAAGTAATCAGAGAAGGAGGAGATCGCCTCCTGGGCCTCCTCCGGATCTTTGTCGCAGAGATAATAGATCGCGTTCAGGCAGTTGTAGATAAAGTGGGGCTGCACCTGGGAGAGCATGATGGAGATGCGGTTTTCCGCAAGAAGCGCCTCCTGAAGATAAAACTCCCTGTCCCGCCTCATATGGACGTTCACATAGATCACCAGAAGGCTCATCGTCATGGCCATGTAGAGAATGGGGAAGGTGGTAATCCTGTATCTTATGAGCGCCGCTATGGCCGGAACGAAAATGTAGATGAAGAGGGAAAAACTCTCACCGGGCCCGAGCTCCCTTCTGTAGCGGAAAACCAGCGATGCAACAAGTACAATCAGCATCACGCCGGGAACCTGGCCGAGGAAATAATACGGACCGCGCATGAAATTGCCGGCAGCGTCGTAATAGGCAATCGTGTGGTTGAACAGGGAAAGAGACCAGCTGAGGATACCGGTTACGGACAGCACCCAGGCGATGGCGAAGGGCCAGTTCTTCGCTTCCGTATACCTGTTCACCACGATGTAGACATAGGAGGAGAACAGGCCGAGGATCATCCAGTAAGCAAAGTATCCGATGACGGACATGACATTCTGCAGGCCGGTCATCCTTCGCTCCCACAGGATGATCTCCGCGATGTCCGAGACAAGAAGAAGGAAATTCATCGCGGAAAGCCAGAAAAACACGCGCTGGGCCCGTCGGCTCCTCTCCCCTGTCGTAAGATATCCGACGATCAGAATAAGAGGAATCATCGACGCAAACGTTTCGGCGACAATAACAGCCATGCTTTCCTTAATCATGGAGCACCCCCGTCCGCTAAGCTGATAATCTGTACAAATTCGGCAAAAAACCTGTAAATATCTATAGTATACCCGCCATCGGGGTATAATGTAACGTAACAGAACTTGCACCGCAGGTTCTTATGCGTTAACGGGCAAAAAGCGGCGAAGCCGCGTTTTCTTTAGGAGCATGCCATGAACATTCTCGTCGTTGATGATGAATCTGTCGCAGTCGACGGCCTGATCCGCACCCTGCACAAGCTTCTCCCGGAAGCAGATATCAAGGGATTCCGAACCGCGGCGGAAGCGCTGGCCGAGGCCGGCAGAACCAGTTTTGACATCGCTTTTCTCGACATCTCCCTGAGCGGGGAGAACGGTCTCACCCTTGCGAAGAAGATCACCGGAATCTCCCCCTCAACCAATATTATATTCACGACCGGATATGACGAGTATGCGAGGGACGCTTTCTCACTTCACGCAAGCGGCTATATCACCAAGCCCGTCACCCCGGACAAGATCCGGAGAGAGCTCGCCGACCTTCGAAGGCCGGTGGCTGCGTGCAGGGCAAAGGTTCTGAAGGCCCGGTGCTTCGGCAACTTCGAGGTCTTCGCCGGGGACGCCCCGCTGCGCTTCCGCTACAACAAGACCAGGGAGATGCTTGCCTACCTTATTGACCGGAGGGGCGCTCTCTGCGCCACCGACGCGCTCTGTGCCATTCTCTGGGAGAACGACGATCCCGAGCAGCACCGCTCCTACTTAAAGAACCTCCGGACCGACCTCATCGAGGTGCTGGACAGCGTCGGGGCGGGCAGCGCCGTCGTCCGCCAGTGGAACCGCATCGGCATCGTCCCGGAGCTGATCGACTGTGATTACTACCAGTGGCTCTCCGGGGAAACCGGCGCCGCGACCTACCGGGGCGAATACATGAGCCAGTACAGCTGGGCGGAGATGACCAACGGCTGGCTGGACACGGAGTACGCAAACCGCGGATCAGAGCGCGGCTGAGCATCCGGAAGGAATACGCGGAAAAGAAAAACTGCTCCCCGGACAGGACGCTGGTTCCTGGTCCGGGGAGCAGTTGTATTATAATCCGGAATTCCGCGGTCTTCGCACAAGTCCTTACCGCTTACAGGCGCCAGTAATCCCACTCCGGTGCGGGGAAGTCCGCCCTCTTATACATTCCCTTGAGATCGATGAGCACCTTTGTCCTGTTCCCGGAACTGAACATCGGCCTGATGCTGTCCGGAGTGTACTCCGTGAAATCCTGGTGGCACACGGCGAAGAGCACCGCATCCATATCCTTTACTTCGTCCATGCTCCCGAACTCTATGCCGTAGAGACGCTTCGCCTCGCCGGCGTCCGCCCTCGGATCGACGACCACGGGGGTGATCCCGTACTCCCCGAGCTCGTTATAGATATCAATAACCCTGGTGTTGCGCGTATCCGGGCAGTTCTCCTTGAAGGTGAAGCCGAGGATCGCGACCCTTGCCCCCTTCACGGGAATGTCGCAGCGGATCAGCTCCTTCACCAGGCTTTCCGCCACATACCTGCCCATGTCGTCATTGATCCTGCGCCCGGAAAGAATAATCTGGGAGTGATAGCCCAGCTCCTCCGCCTTATAGGTCAGGTAGTAAGGATCCACGCCGATGCAGTGCCCGCCCACAAGGCCGGGGGAGAATTTCAGGAAGTTCCACTTGGTTCCCGCCGCCTCCAGGACCGCCTTGGTGTCGATTCCCATGCGGTGGAAAATGATGGAGAGCTCATTCATGAAAGCGATGTTGATGTCACGCTGGCTGTTCTCAATGACCTTCGCGGCCTCCGCGACCTTGATCGACTCCGCGCGGTGAACGCCGGCGTCCACCACAAGCTCGTACACCTTCGCTACCGTATCCAGCGTCTCCTCATCCATGCCGGAGACAATCTTCACGATGCTGTCCAGCCTGTGGACCTTGTCGCCGGGATTAATGCGCTCGGGCGAGTAGCCGATCTTGAAATCCGTGCCGCACTTTAAGCCGGATTCCTTCTCCAGGATCGGCACGCAGATATCTTCCGTCACCCCGGGATAAACCGTGGATTCGAAGACAACCACGCTTCCTTTCGTCAAATGCCGGCCGAGAATCCGGCTCGCGCCCTCCACCGG
>OMSM01000164.1 GCA_900313745.1 uncultured Lachnospiraceae bacterium | reverse complement strand
GCTGTCGGAACCATGCAGTACGGAAGGCCGCACATCATTGCGACGGCATTGCCGATAGTGAGCGGCCTTTCCGTAGGAACGGCCTCAACATTGCCGTTAGGTCCCGTGACGTACTTGCGGGTGTTCGCCCACTCCGGCAGGTACTTGCCCACCGGGTCGGAGAAAAGGAATTTCCCCTCCTCATAAAGCATTCCGACGATCGCATAGGTAAATAGCTTCGTCGTAGACGCCTGGCGGAACATCGAGTGGATATCCGTCTTCTTTCCCGAGGCGATGTCCGAATAGCCCGCGCAGCCCTCGTAGATCAGCTCGTCGCCCTGCATAATGCTAAGCGTGCATCCGGGCACGCTGTTTTCGGCAAAGCCCTCAATCAGCCTGTCAAGTCTCGAAAAATCTCTGCTCATTGCTAATTCCTTTCTGTATAGGAAAAAGGGCCGGGGTACCGGGGGACGGTTCTGTGGCGAGTTTTCAGAAAACTCGCCACAGAACCGTCCCCCGGTACCTCCGGCCTTACAGTTTTACGTAAACAGTTTCTCCATAAAGTGCCTTGCCGCATTGCGCCAGGTATCCCACTCGTGATAACCCGGGCAGGAGTAGAACACGGTGCCGACTCCGGCGGCGTTCTGCTCTTTTATCCTCCCGCGGAGGATGTCACACATCGGCTGCTCCTGCTCCCCGGCGGCGACGAAGACCAGGTCGAAGCGCTCATTGAATTTCTCCGGGTCGGCGAAAACATCCGTCACATCAAACCCGTCCCCGGTGAGCTCAAATCCGCCGCTGAAAATTCCGACATTCGCGAAGGTTTCCGGGTTGCGGAACACGCCGGTATTGGCCTGAACGCCTCCCATGGAGAGTCCTGCCATCGCACGCATGTGACGGTCCGGAATTGTGCGGAAGCGGCTGTCAATGAAAGGAATGCAGTCGTTTACAAGCACCTCGTCCAGGTCACCCATCGCAGGATTTCCGGTGCCGTCGGGCTTAAAGGCGTAGCCGTCGTTCATCACAATGATCATCTCGCGGATTTTCCCCTCGCTTAAGAGATTATCCGCGATATTATTGATCTTTCCCTGCCAGACCCAGCCGACTTCGTCCTCGCCGCCCCCGTGCTGGAGGTAAAGCACCGGATAGCGCTTTTCCGGCTCGAGGTCATATCCCGGCGGCGTATACACCCACGCTGCCCTGGTTCTTCCGGTCATTGCGCAGGGATAGAACACCATGCGCACCGTGCCGTGCGGCACATCCTTAAGGAGATAGAGTTCCGGATCGATTCCTCCCGGCACCTCAAAGAAATTAACGGGCGTAAATCCGCCGTAGCCGTATGGCATAAGCACATTAGGGGTCTTCACGCCGTTCACGTAGAAGTCACAATAGTGGAAGCCGTCCCGGATGTCGTCCGCCGTGCAGCTCCAGTAGCCGTCCTCGTCCGGCTTAAGACTGTATTCGTTCGGCATGGACCCGCCCCAGCCTTTCACCGTGATCGTCTCCGCACCCTCGGGCGCGAGGAAATTAAAACGCACCTTTCCGCCGCCGAGAAGCTCCGCCCCATGGCGCATCTGCCGGTAGGCGCCTGTTTTGCTGCGGTCTCCCCAGATCATGTTCTTCAGAACATCGTCAAAAAAGAGGGGATATGAATAATAAGCCTGATTCCTGATATCTTCTCCTGCCATTAGTTTTCTCCTCCCTCAGAACAGTCTCTGCATGAACTCACATGCCGCATGGCGCCAGACGTCCCACTCGTGCCATCCCTCATGCACATGGCGGACCGCCTTGATTCCGAGGTCCTTTTCAATCTCGTCAAGGAACTCCCGGTTGTGTTCTCCCATGGGCTCATGGCTTCCCCAGGAAACAAAGAGCAGCTTAATGTCCCGGTTGAACGCCTCTCCGTCCTCGAAGGCCTCCGAGACATCGTAGGAATCGAACATGCCCTTCCTTCCCACACCTCCGCTGAAGACTCCGATATAGGAAAAGAGGTCTTTCCTGTGATTCAGGCCTATGGTAAAGGCCTGCGCGCTTCCCAGGGAAAGCCCGGATACCGCCCTGGAGTCCTTATCGGTGAGTGTGCGGTATTTCCCGTCGATGAACGGGATGCAGTCCTTCGTGAGCTCCGTATCGAAGTCGCCGGGGAGGAACATGTCGATCTTCCCCTCCTCAAAGGC
>OMSM01000033.1 GCA_900313745.1 uncultured Lachnospiraceae bacterium | reverse complement strand
TTCGTGTAGAGGACGTTCTTCCAGTTGTTGATAAAGAAGTGAATATCAGGGCAAAACTCACGAAGCTCCGCACACATGGAGACGAGCTGCCCGTAAAAGGCCTCCTGGACGTCACTGTCCGTCCGGTAGGTCTTTTTTGTTACGTCATTGTAGTAGGCGCTCAGAAGATAGTCGTGGGTCGAGCTCGCGTAGAGGTAGCGGAAGCGCCTTCCGTGCTTCGCGCACAGGGAGCGGAACCAGTCGAGAGTGATATTGTCGCTGTGTACCGGGTCGGCGAACGCGGGATCGGCATTCCATGTCTCCCGGACGATGTGCTTCCACTTGGAGTAGAGGAGCTGCCCGCTGTCGGAGAGCAGGGTTATGTCCTCACAGTCCGGGTACCAGGCCTCCGCGATCTCGCCGGAGAGCGCGGGGACGGCAAAGGCGCCGGCAGAGTTGCCGGCGATGAGGAGTTTTGACGGATTGGGGAAGCGGCGGATCGCGACCTTCATCGCCTCGGTGAAATTCGTGTGGCCGTGAAAGTGAAGTATTCTCCGGCGGCCGGAATCCTGCTCCCCGGAGCCCGGCTCCGGTTCTGCGGACCGGGAGGCTTTTCCTGTCCCTGCATCCTTCTCCGTCTTCTCCTTCGGGAGCTTGTATTCCAGCGTGCTGTTGCCGACGTGAAGATCGCCGGTGGAGTAGGTGACGACCACAAAATTCCAGTCGTCGAAAGGGTTCCTCGCGGAATCCGTCTCCGTGATTCCGACGTTGATGTTCATGAGCTGGGTGAAGGGACGGAGGTTGTTCCAGTAGAAGTTGGGCTGCCAGGAGACCACCGCGCCGCTGGTCGCGGGCCTTGCGGCGGTGTACTCGTTCCACGCCACTCCGCCTCCCGAGAGGAAGATCACAAGCTTGTCGGTGGTGCCGGCCTTGAGATAAATGTGGTACTCCGAGCCGTCCCCGGAGAGGCCTAAAGGCAGCGGGACACGGTACCACTTCTTCGGCTCAGGCGTCTCGTCGGCGGTGAGCACGGGCGCTTCAAAGCGCGAGCCGGACAGGTGGCTGCTTATCCTCTCCTCGAAGCGGTCCCCGGCGTGGGACAGGAGGATGATGCCGTTGTGCAGGGCTTTTCGGTTTTTCTTATCGCGCTCCGGCATGGCACTCCCTTCACAGGTTCAGCCACTTCTCATAGGCTGCCTTAAGGTCGGAGAAGCGGAAGATCAGCACGCCTGCGGCGAACACGACGAGGATGGACATGGAGGTGACCGCGGGTATGGGCTGGCGGTTTAATTCCGTGTGGATGGGTATCAGCTGCAGCAGCGAGAAGAGGACGTCGAAGGTGAGATAAATGATGAAGTCCTCCAGCGCAAGTTTTGCCGCCTTTCCGATGATGATGGTGAGCAGGGTCAGCCCGAGGAAGATGAAGGGGATGGACCAGGTCACGGACCAGCCGTGCCTTCCTGTCATCAGGTCGATCACGACCAGGGCCGCCATGCCGATCCAGGTCTGGGTGGTGATGAGCTTGATGAAATTGTTGCGGAAGTAGAGCGCGATGAGGAGGTCCGCCCAGATCAGGATCGTCGCGAGGATCATGATGGTGCACCAGTGGGCAGGTTCGTCGGAGATCAGGATTATGGCGGACATGATCACGATCAGGGTGACGGCGATAAAGCTGCTGATCTTGATAAAACTCAGGGAACTCCAGCGGGGAAGGGGGAGCACGGGGAAAATATCCTCCTCCGGTTCGCCGGTGAGGGGACCTTCACAGAGGGGGCAGCATCTCTTGTGCCCGCGGACATTCACTTTGCATTTAGGACAGTACTGCATATTGATACTCCGTTCAGACAAAACACGCGAATGTGGTTCTGCCGGATGCGGCGCCCGCGTGTACAGCGCATTTTGCGCGCACCGATGGCGCTGCAGTCTTCGGCTCCGGTCAGCGCGTCTCGTAGTCGTTCGTCGTGATCTCCGCCGTGATTCCCAGCGCGGTGAGGCGCCGGAAGAAGTGGAGCATCACGTTGTGCGTCCTGAAGCCCGACGCTGCGCCGAACACCATTTTGTCGCCGTAGGAGGAGACACAGACCTGCATTCCGTAGGAGGACATAAAACAGGAGATGCGGTCCACATAGCCCGCTATCGGCTCGGCGAGGCGGATCCTGCCGAGATTGGAGAGCGTGGCGGTCACGCCCTTGCGCGTTCTTGTGGAGTAGCGGCCGATGACAAAATCCTTGACCCAGAGAGGGACAACGCGGATGAAGGGATTGCGCTCCAGGGCGGAGTAGGAGTCCATGGTCGCGCGGATTCCCTCGGGCGTGAGCTGGGACTCGAAGGCCTCTTTCACGACGGGAAGTATGTCCGCGAGCAGCGGATCCAGGGATCCGGCCTTGTCCTCCGCGCTCTTCGCGTCAGGGGAAGGTGCGGCCGCACCCGCGGGGAAGGCGTTCTTCCCGCCGGCCTTGACGGGCGGATAGACGACGGTGATCACACCGAAGAAATTTCTTGTGGTCTGGGTGTTGAAATACTGCCGGAGATCCACGGGGACGCTGATGACTACAGGAATCTTCGCCCGCTCGCGTTCCGACATCAGGTCGATGCAGGAAGCGATGTAGAGGGCAACACTGAGCATTCCGGCGGTGGTGTTGTACTGATGGGCGAGGGTGATGAACTGCTTCGCGGACACCATGCCCTCAAGCACGTGGTTCTGCAGGTTTTCGTCCAGTACCTCCCGGAGGCGGAAGGCCCTGGTGTGGGTCATGCGCTTTAACTGATCTCCCTGCTTTTCACCGGAGTAGTACTTGCGGAATGCGTCTGTGGTTTTCTCCTGTCCGGAGGAGAAAACCGTCGGCCCGGTAGATCCGGCCTCGGGATGCGCGAGACGGAGATAGTTTGTCACCAGCTCCTTGAAGAAAATGAACGCGCCGGCGCCGTCGGAGAGAACGTGAAACATCTCGAAGTTGAGCCGGTTTCTGCGAAAACTTACGCGGTAGAGGAGGGTCCTCCGTCCGGGGATGTAGAGCGGGGCCATCACAGGATCCTTCTCCTCGGTGACGATTGCCCTGGCCGGCCGCTCGTCGAGGTAGTACCAGAATAATCCCTTGCGGAGCACGGAATTGTAGTAAGGGTACTCCTTTATAGTCTCATCAAGCGCTCTCTGCAGTATCTCACCGCTCACCGGCTCCTTAAGCTCGGCGGCGATGCGGAAGACACGGGTGTCCGCGCCTCTTGCGGCGGAGGGGAAAATCTTCGCGGCGTTGTCAAGTTTGTACCATTTGCCGTTTCTTGGCATTGATTCTTCGTCCTTCCCGGCCAGAGCTGCCCGCAAAACGCCGGGGGCGTCTGGTCAACGCTAATATTCTATCATATAATTATCAGGTAACCGCTGATAAATCCCGAAACGGGTGCAGCTCCCGGCTCAGGGATACGGCCTCCGGGCGGAAGCCCGGGGAGAAAAAGGAAAGGGGGAATGCATATAATGGACGCTAATATGCAAAGTAAGGTCGCGGAAGTCGTGACAAAGATTCAGGAAGATCCCGAATTACTGAAGGAGTTCATGGAGGCTCCGGCCAAGGCAATTGAGAAGGTGGCCGGCATCAACATCCCGGATTTCCTTGAGCCCGCGGTTGAGAAGATCGTGAAGGAGCAGATTGCTTCCGGTTCCACCGGCTCCCAGGAAGAGATCATGGCGCTTGTTTCTAAGTTCCTCGGCTGAGGGACAGGGGAGGGCGTTAATCCGCGTTCCCCGGAATCCCTGCCGCAGGAACACCGTCCGGGCTCATTCCCCGGAGGTAAGCCACGATAAGGCGGCCGAGATTTGCAGTCCCCCTGCTCTGTATATACAGGGCGGGGGGACTTTTCTGAGGTTAATGTATGGACAACATCAAAATCATCGAACTGAAGGAGACCATCCTCGACAACAACGACGCGGACGCGGC
>OMSM01000036.1 GCA_900313745.1 uncultured Lachnospiraceae bacterium | reverse complement strand
TAAGTGCAATTTGCCAAAGAATTGATCGGTATTTTGTCACATTCGACAAAGTATCCCGGAAAAGCGTCGTGCCCGGCCATCCCCGGGTTCAGCCGCAGGTCACTCGTCCGTGTATAGTTTTGCCGGATATTCATCCGCCCCGTACAGCGGTGCATATTTATTAATATAGAATACATCCGCGTAATCCTGTACCGGCTCGTCCTCCGGATATCTCCCGTACTTCTCGTATACCGCGGCGACCCTCTCCCTTGTGCCGTAGTCCCATGGCCAGTCCTCAGTGGAGGTAAGATCAATTTTCCGCACAAACAGCAGGACCGCGGCCGCCGCGAGAACAAGTCCTCCGGCGGAAAACACGGCAGACAGCGCTTTCTCCCGGTCCTCTTCCGTTCCCTTATTCCTCTTCCGGAGAATCTCCTCCGCGGACCGCGTGCCGGCGGAGAAAAGATCGCCGAAGCCGAGAACGGCCAGAGACCAGAAGGGAAGGGCGGCGCGTCCCGTAATATAGCCCATGGAGAAGAGCTTTCCGGAGAGAATAATGGTCAGCGCGAAAATAACAAGTGCCAGGAAGAGCACCGGCACGGAATTCCTGCCGGCCTTCTTATTATGAAGAAACGCCGCGGCGGAGAGCACGGTAAGAAGAAGCAGCGCGGCAAGTGCCGCGGCCTGGGCCGCCTTCGAGGTCACGAGCATCCTCACGTACGTGAGCACCACCGAGTGAAAGAAGTCGCCGGTCCCGGTGTAAAGCGCCCTGTCCCTGGAACTCACCCCAAGATGATAGCCTGCCATCAGTGCGGTGAACGCGGCAAACGCCGCGGTGGAGAGGACATGGTGCCGGAAGTAGGCCTTAAGCTCCCGCCGGGCCGCCATCTCCGAGAGTGCTGCGGCACCGACCGCAGGATACGCGAGGAGGACGACGGTATTCGACATGGACGAGAGCGAGAGGAAGAGCAGCATAAGGACGAGATATCTGTCCCCGCCGCAGGCGCGGTACTCCATGAAGCATAGCAGCGAAAGGAAAAGGAAGGTATGGGCCAGGCCGTAGCCCCGGCCGAGCCCGTAGAATTCATTGAGATAATAATTCGAGACAAGAAACGCGAGAACCGGAAGCGGAAAGCGCCCCCTCCGCCAGCCCAGGTACGCCGCGGCAAGATAAGCGGCGAAAGCGGCGAGATTCGGCATACGCACGGCGGCCTCGCTGTACCCTGCCGGCGAGGCGAGATCCGCGAGATGAATAAGCGCCGTGTTCAGCCAGTGGTTGTTGGCGATGCACGTCGTGTACATGTGCTTCAGGTACGTCCAGGAGAACATCCTGTAGGGAAGCGCATAGAAAATATAGGTGGACGCCTCGTCGTCCGTGATGTTCGTCGTCAGGGCGCGGTATACGGTGAGGCTGAAGATGATGACAAGAATAAGAGCAACGGCGCATCTCTCCGGGCGGACGCGCGAAGGCCGCACGGAAGCGCGCGGGCTGCTTCCCGCGCCCCTGTCCGCGGAATCAGGCTTTATACCGTCTTTCGTCCTCTCCCTGCTCATGATCTCCGGACTGCCCCTTTCCTCCGGAACCCCGGAAGAACTGTCTGACTGTTCTCAGCTCCTTACTTCCAGAATCGCGACGTCCTTTGCCGCCAGCTGCAGCGTTCCCGCGGGAAGCTCCTCCCCGCGGATCAGCTCCGCGGAAGCGAAGGGAACCGTGATCTCCTTCGTCTCCTCACTGTGGTTGAGCACATAGACCACCCTGCGGCCGTTCCCGTCCGTGCGGCCCGCTGCCTCCACCCCGTCCGGGGTCTCCAGAACAGGCGCAATGCCGAGTTTTGACGCAAGTTTTCCGAAAAAGCTCCGGTAGAAGTCCTCCGAGGAGGCCGTGGCCAGATAATAGGCCGTGCCTTCTCCGAAGCGGTTTGCGGTCACAACCGGCATTCCCTTATAGAAATCGCTCTCATAGCCGCCCTCATCCAGCTCTTCTGCGCCTTCCGGATGGATGAGGTCGCAGATAAGCTCCGCGGGGAAGCGTGTCCCGCCGAAGACAAAGCTGTTCTCCCGCCCCGGAGGCAGGGCGTCCAGCTCCTCCACCCAGATGCCGAGGATGTCCCGGAGTTTTCCGGGGTAGCCGCCGGTGATCACAAGGTCGCTGTCCTGCACATAGCCGGAGAAGAAGCTGGTGACAAAACTTCCCCCGCTCCTTACATACTCTCTCACGCGCTCGTCCGCGCCGTCCTTCACCATGTACCAGACCGGGGCGATGACAAGGTCATAGCCCCCGAGGCTGTCCTCCGGGCTGATGATGTCCACGTTGTAATTCATCTTCCTTAAGGGCTCGTAGATGCGCCGGAACTCGTTCACATAGCCAAGAAGCCTGGTCGGGCCTGCCGAGTACTCCACGGCCCACCAGTTGTCCCAGTCGAAAATCATGGCGATCCTGGACTCGGTTCTCATCCCGAAGAGGCGGTTTCCGAGCCTCTCCAGTTCCCCGCCGAGGGCCGAGATCTCGCGGAATACCCTGGTATTCTCCGTGCCGGCGTGGTCGATCACCGCGCCGTGGTACTTCTCGCATGCGCCGATGGTGCGCCGCATCTGGAAGAAGAGCACCGCGTCCGAGCCGTGGGCCATCGCCTGGTAGCTCCAGAGCCTCATCACGCCGGGTCTCTTCAGCGCGCAGTACTCGTGCCAGTTGGACACGCTGGGCGTCTGTTCCATGAGAATGAAAGGATTCTGCCCGCCGACGCCGCGCATAAGGTCGTGTGCCATCGCCGTCTCGCCGTAGGTCGCGTCATAGCGCGGGTAATTGTCCCAGGAGACAAAACTCTCCCGCTTCGCCCACTTAAAGTAGTCCAGATCCTTGCAGAAGCCCATCATGTTGGTAGTCACCAGGGCGTCAGGGCGCTCCTCGAGAATCGCGTCCTTCTCCACCTCGAGGCACTTCAGCAGCGAGTCGGACATGAACCTGCGGTAGTCGATCGATATCCCCTGGAAATTGGTCCTCTCCTGGCCGTACCAGGAAAACTCCTCGGAGAGGCGGCTCGGGGCGACAATCTCCTCCCAGTCGTAGAAGGTATGTCCCCAGAAGGAGGTGTTCCAGGCCCTGTTCACCTCCTCAATCGAACCGTAGCGCTTTCTGAGCCACTCCCGGAAGGCCTCCTCGCACCTTTCGCAGTAGCACATCCCGCTGTACTCGTTTGCGATGTGCCAGGCGGCGACGTTCTTCCTTTCGCCGTAGCGCTCGGCGAGCTTCCCGGCGAGAAGAGCGGAGTACTTCCTGTACGTCGGGGAATTCGGGCAGGAATTGTGGCGTGACCCGAACTTCCGCTTTCGCCCGTCCGTGTCGACCCGGAGGACGTCCGGGTGCCGGAGAGCCATCCATGCGGGATGGGCGCCGGTGGAGGTCGCCATGATGATGTTCAGCCCTGCCTCCGTCACCGTATCCACTATCCGGTCCAGTTTTTCAAAATCGTAGACATCCTCCGAGGGCTGCAGGGCGGCCCAGGAGAAGACGTTCAGCGTCACCGTGTTGATCCCGGCCTTCTTAAAGAGGCGCATGTCCTCCGCCCAGATCTCCTCCGGCCACTGCTCGGGATTATAGTCTCCGCCGTAAGGTATGGATGAAAACTTGTCGTATGGAATCATTTT
>OMSM01000012.1 GCA_900313745.1 uncultured Lachnospiraceae bacterium | reverse complement strand
TCCCTCGTCGGAATCACGATGGAGACCAGAGGATTGCCCTCAATCTCATAGGTGATCTTGAAGATGGTCTCGAACGCCCTGGTGCTGGTGATCCGGAAATTCCTGAAGCCGTGCCTGCGAAGATGGTCAGCAACCGCGCCTCTCGCGGCCTCGATCGCGTAAGGCTTGGCGCTGATGTTGCCCGCGGTGGAACCGGAGTGCGAGCGCCAGTAGTAAAGCAGCTTCGGCACGTGGACGATGTGCTCCGCCTTGTCGGTGAGCCTCAGGATCATGTCGTGGTCCTGGCTTCCGTCGTACTCGGGACGGTAGAGCGCCTCCCCTTCGAGGAGCTTCCGGTCAAATGCCGAGAGATGGCAGATATAGTTGTTCGCCCGCAGCGTGTCGATCGCGTAATCGGGCTTGAAATGCATCGTGATGAACCGGTCGATGTCGTTATCCTTAAAGGTTGCCTCGTCGCAGTAGAGGTAATCCGCGTTCTCCTCGTTGATGGCCTTTACATAATAATAAAGAACCGAGGGATGCAGGACGTCATCGTGGTCGAACGGCGCGAGGAAGTCCCCGGTGGAAAGCGCAACACAGGCGTTTGTGTTCTCGGAGATTCCTCCGTTCTTCTCCAGCTTCGTGTACCGGATCCTGCGGGCCAGGTTGTCGTTCTTCGCGCGGTATCCCTGCACAACTTCGCCGACGTAGGCGTGCTCCGCATCGGAGCCGTCCGCGAGACAGAGCTCCCAGTTGCCGTAGGTCTGGGCTGTGACCGAGTCGATCATGTCCTTAAGGAAGCTCTCCGGCGTGTTGTAGAGCGGCACAAGAATGCTGAAGAGCACCTGGCGGGGAAGCGCTTCCGCCTCCGCCTTCTGCCTTGCCCTCTCCGCCTCGTCCGGAAAACTTGCCTTGCCGTAGCCCTTCGCCGCGAGCTTCTCCCTCTGCTTGTAGCGGATTTTTGCGATCACCCCGCGGAGATTCCCCTGGTTGCGGATACGGTCCACCTGCCGCTGTACCGCATGCATTATATCCCTGGCAGGCTTGGAGGCCTTCCAGACGGGATTGCTGTGAATGCGGTTCAGCTTGAACGTCAGGTCGTCGACCTCGTCCTCCAGCTGGGCGACGCGGTCTGCGAGATAGGCGGATTTCACCTTCTCCCTCTCGTATTCCGCGCGATAATCTGTTGTATTATTGTCGTTCCCGTTAGACATCCGTCTGTCCTGATTACGCCCGGAGCGGAAAGATGCCGCCGCTCCGGAACACGCATTGCTCCTGGTTCTGATTATTCATCCACATGCAGCGTCACGTCGCTCCAGTTAAGGAGGCGCTGCCTGGACGTCCTGTCTCTGCACAGCATTCCTACGGTGTAATCTCCCGCGGGCACGGCGCCCTCCGGGAACACCGCGAAGAATCCGGTCAGCCGGTCATTGATCTGGTCTGTAAGGTTCGCGGCAATGTCGTCCCTGCGCCTCGCCTCCACGGGAAGCTCATAGATTACCGCGGGATCAAGGCTGCTGCGAAGCAGGAGTTTTCTCTCATAAACTGCATTATCTGCGTTAATAACAAAAGAATAGCCTCTTATATAATAGCCTGTATTACCCTCCGTGGCAAACGGCGCGAACGGACCGAGATACCAGTCCCTGAGGGCATTGGCGTACTCCACGCCCAGCCTCAGCACCGGGTCGATCCAGCTCTCCTGGAGGCGTCCCCTGAACCTCTGGGGCGTCACCATCACTATGGCCTCGTCGCGGATCAGCTCCTCCTCCATATCGATGACGAAGTCGCTCTCCACCGGGTTCTGGGAGAGCAGCGGGTGATAAAAGGGATCCTTGCCGTAGAGGTCGGGATGGGCCCTTAAGAGCGTCTCCAGCTCCCTGGAAAGCCTCGCCGACTTGACCTCGTCCTTGCGGTCGTCCCCGCGGGAGAAGGACTCGTGGTGGTAGAGATACATGTTGTTGCGGACCACATTGTAGTAGCCGGCTTCGTAGATGCGGTAGCAGAGATCCACGTCATTGAAGGCCACCGCAAACCTCTCCTCATCGAAGCCGCCGACATCGGTGAAAACTTCCGCCCTGACCATGAGGCATGCGCCGGTGACCGCGATCACGTTGCGGACGCCCTTGTTGTACCCGAAATAGTGCTCGTCGGTGTTGTCCATGTACTGAAGCTTGTGCACCGGACCAGCCTTCAGATTGACCACTCCGGCGTGCTGGATGATGTCGGAGCCGGGGTAGAGCAGCTTCATTCCGACCGCGCCGACGTAGGGAAGTTTTGCCTTCTCCGAGAGATAGGAGAGCCAGCCGGGGCGGCGGATCTCGATATCGTCGTTAAGGAACAGCAGGAGCTCCCCGTTTGCCTGTTCCGCACCCATGTTGCACATCCTGGAGAAGTTGAACTCCATGGGCTCATAAAGGTAGGAGGCCATGCCCTCGGCGATCTCCATGTGCCTGCGGACGATCCCCTCGATTTCCTTCCGGTTCTCCGGCGAGCTTCCGTTATCCACGATAATCAGCTCGTAGGGCGAGGATATGGTGTACTGCTCGATGGTCTTCACGCACCGCAGCAGCATCTTCGGGTTGTCCTTGCTGGGAATGATGATGCTGATGAGGCGGGATGCCGCGGATTCCTGGCTGTAGCGGCCGGTCAGGGAATCGCGGATCAGGCGGCTGTCCCACATGACCGGCTTCGACTGGCGGTGGAAAAGGACCTCCGGGATGTGCCCGATCGGGAAGCGGCCATTGCTCCTGCGGGAGAACCCGCCCTCGGCCTGGGCCATCTTGAGGCAGAGCTTGCCGTAGATCCAGGAGGCCATCGCGTCATCAAGATCGGAGCGGGCAGCCTTGTCCTCTTCCTCGCGGTCCGCGCTCAGGGACTGCTTCGCCTCATAGTCCGTCGCCGTTCTTCCGCCGGGATTGATCATCGTGAAGAGGTCGCTTCTGAAGGCGAATATGCTCCCGAAATAGAACGTGGACAGGAAGGTGTCCGGCGCCCAGTCGGATTTGAGCCAGGGGTCGACGAGGCGCCCCTTCTCGTCAATCCGGTCCTCATCCCCGTATACCAGGCTGATATTCCTGTTCGCGGCGAAGTAATCCTTGATCATCTTCTCCGCATAATCGGTGATGGTTCCCTCGTCGTCACAGGCGATAATGATATCCGGGAACTCCGCTCCGGAGAGAAGGTAACTGCGCAGATGGGAATAGCGGACCACCTCCGAGGAGAGCTTTTCCCCCCCGGAATGATCCGTGCTGTTCAGCTTCTCGCTGACCTTGCGCTTGTGTATGCGGTACCAGTTATTATAGAGGGCGAGAGAATCCTCGAGCATATCCTCGTATTTCGCGTCCTCGCGCTTTACCAGCGCTGCCTTAATCTTCTCCTTGATCATACTGTCCGTCTGCCTTCCCGGATGCGGGCGGAAGATCACCGCTGTCCGAATAGTTTTTTCAGTCCGCTCCTGCTGCCGGAGATTTCCTTCATCGCGTCGGCCATGGTCTGCGGAAGGCCGGCCATCTGCCAGGTCAGCTCCACCTCGGAAGATGCGCCGGATACGCCCGCGGCCCGCTTCAGCTTATCCATGTCCCACATAAACCACGGATCGCCGTCCAGGAAAAGGTAAGCGCCGCTCTCCTTATCCGCGGCGGTCTCCGGCTTTAGCAGCGCCTGGGTAGGCCTTCCGTTCATCTTTCCCTCATTAAGGAGTACGACACAGGGACAGATCGCCGGATCGACACGCAGTCTCTTCACGTCTTCCGGGACTTCGAAGACCACCGTGATCCTTCCCTCGTCCCCGTAGGTCTCCGGGAGGAAAACCGAGTCTTCCTCGGAAAAACCGCTTCCTCTGTCATAATAGACCTGCACTGAGGTGAGGTCCGGCTCCGGCTCCTCCGGTTCCGGCTCCTTTAAGAGCGCCTCGCGCGCCTCCTCCTCGGCCATGGCCTGGGCCAGCAGCTTCGGGTCGTCCCGGATGACCATCTCGGGGATGACCACCTCGCCGCCGATCATGGAGCGAAGCACTCCAAGGGGTACGACCCCTCCGGAGATCCTCTCCTGGAAGAGCTGCTCCTCCTCCCTGGCCCTTGCAAGGCCGTCCTCAGTGATGCCAAGCTCCGCAAGAATTCCCGAGCTCTCGAGGAATTCCCGGCGCTTCTCATCGGAGGCCATGTAAACCGTCAGTGCCCGCAGGAGCAGTTCGTCCGCCGGGATGATCCTGTCCACGGACCACTCGTAGTCGATGGCGTGCCACTCTCCCCCGGCGTCGATAATGATGTTCTGGAAAATCATGTCCTCGTCGGAAACTTCCGGCTCACTTCCGCTTCCGATCCTGAGGATGTACTCCTTAAGGAGCGCCAGGGCCTCCCCGGGGCGGTCTCTCCGGATCGTCCTGTCCAGCGCGGCCTCCAGGGATTCCCCCTCAATATAGTTAAAACGAATTATACTCTCCGAAAACTTTTCCCCCGGGCAAATATTAAGCCGCCCGGCATATCTCTCCTTAAGCTTCTTCCCGGCCTCCAGCATCCGCATGAGGTGCTCTCCGGCCTTATCGGTGCGGGCAGCCTTGAATACGCCGTCGTCCCGGATCAGGGTCGCGATGCGGTATTCGGGGGCCCGGTCGTCGGAGAACCTTGCGTAGCGCACCGGAAGCTCCGGTCCGCAGATGACCTCAAAGGAATTGGAGAACAGCGGGTAGAGCCCGTCCGCCGCCATCCCGTCGTAGGCCTTCTTCTCATCAAAGAGAAGCATCCTTCCGCTGTCAAAATTGCGGATATTGTCCGTGAGTTCCGTGCCTTCCGGCAGGCGCCGGTCGGAGAAAACCGTATGCGAAAACTTGTAATCCGGGTAGGGGTAGTAGAACCTGATCTCGTCCTCCGGCACCCCCGCCCCAAGAAGAAGCCTGATAAGCGCAGGCCTCGAGAAGGTGCGCACCGCCATGGGCGAATCTTCATAGTTCGTGATTCCGTCGAAGAACCTGCTCGTGTGGTCCTCCCTCGCACCGGCGAAGTATTTCATCCCGAGCCTGTTCTCGATGGCGATGACCAGCCTCCCCCCGGGCTTAAGGTGAGGAAGTATTCTCTCCAGCTCGCAGGTAAAGGGCTCCTCCACATCGAGATAGCTCGCGGCGTACTCAAAAACGCCGATAAGAAAGATGTAGTCGTAGTACCGAAGGGGAAGCGTCGGCTCCACGTCGCCGAAGTTGCCCACATGGATCGTGATATTGTCCCTGTCCCGGCTGCGCCATGCGTTGATCAGCGAGCGCGTCCTCGAGAGGTCGATGCAGGTGACCTCCGCGGTCCTCGCCGAGAGCGTTCCCGTCACCGCGCCGGGCCCTGCGCCGATTTCCAGCACTTTCTCCGTTCCGTCAAAAGGGATCCAGTCCACGATGTTCCCCCGCGCCGGGGAGAGGTGGTAAAGCGTCGGCCAGTCCGCGCGCTCCGCGATGACCGCGTCGTAAGCGGAGGGCGGATTCTCCTTCACGATCTTGAGAAGCTCCTGCTCCACTTCCCCGTCGCAGTAGTAGTCCTCCCCGGGATACAGGCTGTAATCCAGTGTGACTCCGCCGATGCGTTCTTCCGTACTCATGAGACGACCACCCTTGAATTAAAGTCATAGTACCCGACCGTATTCTTGTCGGAAACCACAGTAAGATTCAGCACGTCGTAGAGCCTGTGGTAGACCGTGAAATCCTCCTGCTCAAACCCGGTAACGCCGAAGGAGATCAGGTATTCCCCTCCCTGCAGGTCGATGCGCTGAGTGAACGTAATGGTCTTTTCCTCGCCGGCCTTTACCGGGTCGAGGAAAGCCTTCTCAAACATGGTGTTGGTTCCGCATATCTCCACGCCGTAGACGTTCTTTATGGTGAAGGCGAAGATCGGCGCGGCGATATCCTGGTTGATGTGCACCTTCATGCAGACCGTGCACTCGGAACCCTTTGCGATCGTGCTGCTCTTTGCCCCGCTGCTGTCGAGGATACAGTAATCCGTGATCACCGCCTTCTGCGAGCCGTACTCCAGGGCCTTCACTTCCTTCATCGCCTCGCCGGCCGCCTCGTAGATATCCTCGTCGGAGATCGTCTTCTCTCCCTTGTCCTTTCCCGCCTTTTCCGGGTCGTACTGCCCCACAAGCACCTGCTTGTAGATATCGATCATCTCCTTGGGCGACCCCTCGCCCAGCTTGACCCCCTGGTTTAAGAGCACGACGCGGTCGCAGTACTTGGAGATATTGGAGAGATCATGGCTCACGAAAAGCACTGTCTTCCCCGCGCGCCGGAACTCCTCGAACTTGTGGTAGCACTTCGCCTGGAAGAAGACGTCGCCGACGGAAAGCGCCTCATCGACGATCAGGATCTCGGGGTCGATGTTGATGGCCACCGCGAAGGCAAGGCGCATGAACATTCCGGAGGAATAAGTTTTGACCGGCTGATAAATGTACTCTCCGATATCCGCGAAGGAGAGGATAGCGTCCATCCGCTCCCTGATCTCCTCCTCCGTGAAGCCGATCATGGTGCCGTTCAGATAGATGTTCTCGATCCCGTTGTACTCCATGTTGAACCCGGCACCGAGCTCGAGAAGCGCGGATATCCTGCCGTTCACCTCAACCGTGCCGGAGGTGGGGTTAAGCACCCCGGTGATGATCTTCAGGATCGTCGACTTGCCGGAGCCGTTCGTTCCGATGATTCCCACGGTCTCCCCGCGGCAGACGGTCATGCTCACATTGTCCAGGGCCTTGTGCTCGGTGTAATGCACGCCCGGCAGGCCGAAGGCGTCCGCCACGCGGTCGCGGTTGCGCTTGAACAGCTTGTAGCTCTTATTCAGGTTTTCAACACGTATTGCGATGTCTTTGGACATTCGATTTATTCCGTTTTCCGGGCGCCGGCACCCCGGCTCCCTTGCGGTAAGCGTCCCTGCACGGCCGGCTTACATGATATCCGCAAATCCGTTCTTGAGCTTCTTGAAGATCAGGGATCCCACAAAGAAGACCAGAATGGTAAACATCCAGAAATAGGTGGACGAGTAGAAATGGGTGAAAAACCACTGCTCGCCGTATATGGCACCCCGGTATCCGCTGACGATGTAGGTCATCGGATTCAGCTTGATAAAAACGATCAGCGGGCTCTCCGCAAACCGCTCGATGTTCCACAGAATAGGGGTCGCCCACATGCCTACCTGCATGATGATTCCTATGATCTGCTGGAGATCCCGGAAATACACGGTGATGGCGCAGGTGGCGTAGGAGAGTCCCAGCACGAACACGAACTCGCAGATCATGTAATACGGGATCTGCAGCCAGTAGAGCGAAGGCCTGCATCCGTAGAGCAGCGCGATGACGATCAGCACCACGGTGAAGAACACGTGGGTGAACATTGCCGCAATGATCTTGATGACCGGCAGGACACTGATCTTGAAGACCACCTTTTTGACAAGGTAGTTGTACTCCAGAAGCGACGCGGTGCCGGAGGAGAGGGCCTCGGAGAAGTAGAACCATGGCACGAGACCCGCCGTAAGGAAGAGCACATAGGGGATCTCCACTCCGGCCATGGACTCGCGCTGCTTGAAGATCTGGTCAAAAACCACGTAATACAGCAGCACGGTGACCACCGGCTGCACCATCGCCCAGATTCCTCCGAAGAGGGAGCCCGCGTAGCGCTTGCGGAAATCGTTCTTCGCAAGGCGCCAGATCAGCTTGCGGTTCTCCCAGAGCTCCCCGGGAAGCACCGAGAGGCGCTCAAAGCCCTGTGTCAGGATGAGCCCTATCGTGCCAAGGATCAGCATCCCGCAGATTTTCTTGAGCTTTACCGTGTCCGGATCATCCAGCGGATTATAGTGCAAAAGGATCACTACCGCCAAAACGGCGATAATGATCCATGCAAAACTCATGATAATGCGCTCGGTCACCGGGCGCACAAACCGCGGCTCAGACGACCGCTGCCCCCTGCTGTCCGTCAAACCGAGCTTCCCCCGAATCTTTCCGCGGTGTATGCCTTAATTCCCTGCCACTTCTTATCCTTGTCCGAGAGAGTGAGCTCCATCCCATCGGGGATCGGCCACTCCACGCCGATGTCGGGGTCGTTCCAGGCAAGGCCGCCCTCGTCGTTGGGATGGTAGAAATCCGTACACTTGTAGCAGAACTCCGCATAATCCGAGAGCACAAGGAAGCCGTGGGCGAAGTTCTTGGGGATGAAGAACTGCTTCTTGTTCTCCGCGGAGAGCAGTTCGCCGTGCCACTGCCCGTAGGTTTCGGATCCCTCGCGGAGATCGACGGCTACGTCGAAAACTTCTCCCGACACCACGCGGACGAGCTTGTCCTGGGGGAATTCCTTCTGGAAGTGGAGTCCCCTCAGTACGCCTTTCCTGCTGGCGGACTGGTTGTCCTGCACGAAAACCTCCGCGATGCCGGCATCCTTAAAATCGTTGTAATTGTAGGTCTCCATGAAATATCCCCTGGAGTCGCCGTAAACGGCGGGGGTGATGACCTTAAGGCCCTCGATGGGGCAGTTCTCGACGGTAATCTTTCCCATTGACCTGAATTCCTCTCTGTTCCGCACCGGCAGAACAATCAAACGGTGTACATCTTGTTATAGTAGTTCATATAATCGCCGCTGGTGACGTGCTCCATCCAGTCCATGTGGCTGAAATACCACAGGATGGTCTTGCGGATGCCCTCCCTGAACATGGTCTCCGGCTCCCAGCCGAGATCCGCCCTGATCTTGTCCGGGGCTATGGCGTAGCGGCGGTCGTGGCCCTTGCGGTCTTCGACGTAGGTGATGAGGTCATAGCTGATGCCCGCCCTGCGGGGATCATCCTCGGGAAGCACCTCGAGAAGCACGTCGATGATGGTCTTCACGATCTCTATGTTCTGCTTCTCATTGTGGCCGCCGACGTTGTAGGTCTCGAAGAGTTTTCCCTTGTTCAGCACCAGGTCGATGGCCCTGCAGTGATCCTCGACATAGAGCCAGTCGCGGACGTTCTTCCCGTCCCCGTAGACCGGAAGCCGGCGTCCCGACAGAGCGTTGTTGATCATAAGCGGGATCAGCTTCTCCGGGAACTGGTAAGGGCCGTAGTTGTTGGAGCAGTTGGTGATGTTGGCCGGGAACCCGTACGTGTCCATGTAGGCCTTCACAAGCATGTCGGAACCGGCCTTGCTCGCGGAATACGGGCTGTGCGGCGCATAGGGCGTATCCTCGTAGAAGTAGCCGCCGTCCTCGGGAAGGGACCCGAAAACCTCATCAGTGGAGACGTGGAGGAAGCGCTTTCCCTCCGGATA
>OMSM01000038.1 GCA_900313745.1 uncultured Lachnospiraceae bacterium | reverse complement strand
CCTGAGAGAGAACAGGAAACAACAGATGGAGCAGAACCATAAGCATCTACCGCTCGGAGATGCGGTAAGAAATCTTGCCCGGGAGAGCTGTCCCATGCACATGCCCGGCCATAAGCGGGCAGTGCTTCGCAGCGCGCAGGGCAGGGATTTCCGTGAACTGGATATCACCGAGATCAGGGGCGCGGACGATCTGCACCGCGCTTCCGGTATTTTAAGGGAGGCGATGGACCGGACCGCCGCTCTTTACGGCGCGGACCGGACGTGGTTTCTCGTTAACGGGAGCACAGTCGGAATTCTCGCGGCTGTCCACGCTGCCGTCCCGCGCGGAGGAGAAATCATCGCCGCGAGGAACTGCCACAAATCCGTTGTCCATGCTGTCGGCTTAAGAGGCCTTACGGTCCACTGGGTGATGCCGGAAGAGGCGCAGGAAGGCGGAATCTGCGGGCCGGTCCCGCCGGATTCGGTGAGCAGGCTCCTTGAGGACTTCCCGGACAGCCGGGCGGTAATCATCACGAGCCCGACCTATGAGGGGGTGATCTCCGACGTCAGGGAGATCGCGGACAGGTGCCGCAGGGCAGGGAAGATTCTTATCGTGGATGAGGCCCACGGCGCCCACCTGGGACTGGACAAAAGCGGCTTCTTCCCTGACGGTGCCGTTCACTGCGGGGCGGATATCGTCGTCCAGAGCGCCCACAAGCTCTCCTTCGGACTGACGCAGACCGCATATCTGCACATGAACCGCCGCAGCCCGGTAAGCGAAGAGGCAATTGAGGCCGCCCTGGACATCTATGAGACCAGTTCTCCATCCTATCCGCTCATGATTTCCATGGATGAGGCGGCAGAGGAGTTCACTCTCCGGGGGGACATGATTTTCGCGCGCTGGAGGCTGGGAATAGAGAACTTCCGCAGAGCCCTCGGCGAACCGGCACTCCTGAGGCTCCTTGGTGAGCCGGAGATCGGTTATCTGCAGGATCCGTCAAAACTGGTGATAAACACCTCAGATGCGGGAATCAGCGCACCCGAACTTGCCGGGATACTCCGGAAGAAGTACGGATTTGAGACGGAGATGGCATGCGGGAATATTCTCGTCGCGATGACCGGCCCGGGCGGCGACCCGGAGGATCTCCGGCGGTTCGGGCAGGTGCTTCACGAAATCGACCTCGACCTTTCCGGGCGAAGCTGTGATATTGAAGCAGCGGCGCCGGTTTCCCCGGTCCCATCCCGCGGGGAAAACTCCGGCAGGGCGAGGCTTCTTCCGCCGCCCGGGGAAGCGGTGTGCACGATTGCGGCGGCACTGGAGCATCCCTTCCGGGAAGTAAGGATGGAGGAGGCCGAAGGAGGGGTTCTGGCGGAATACTTATGGGCTTATCCGCCCGGGATTCCCCTGGGGGTGCCGGGGGAGAGGGTCACGCCGGAACTCGTCACTGCGGTAAGAGTGCTGGAGGCGTCGGGGACGGAGGTGCTGCGCACCGGAAACATTGACAAATCCGGGACCGGCTGTGTATTATTACTTTGTTGCGGACAGGGCAGCCTGCCCGCGGGAAGTACATCGCCGTCCGGGCAGAACCCTTCGGCAGGAATTGCATAAATAAGCGGTGAGGCGGCATTCCGGAGAACGGAGGGGCACTGCACCGGGAAGTGGAGAAATCATTATGAAGCACATTCAGACTTTAGAGACCCGTGATATGGTTAAGAGCCTTGAGAACGGCGGCTGCGGCGAGTGCCAGACCTCCTGCCAGAGCGCGTGCAAGACCTCCTGCGGCATTGCCAACCAGCAGTGCGAGAATGCGGAGAAGTAATCCGTTATGGGTCAGCGGATGCCGGTGAATGCCGGACATCCCGCACATTTATAGGTTTTCATGAAAAGCCCCAGTTTCTGGGGCTTTTTTGACACGCTGACAGCCGCCGGAGGGCAACAGGTCTGCCTGCGCAGAAAGAGAGGCCGGCGGGCGGCCGGAACGGCTCACGGAAAGCGGCCGGGCAGCGCCGGGGTGCCGGGACAATCACGGAGAGAAATGATTCATCAATACAAACTAAACGGATACAACATCGTCGTTGACGTCTTCAGCGGGAGTGTACATGTTGTAGACGATGCGTCTTACGACGCCATCGCGATGAAGGACGCCGGGATGGACGATGCCGCCGTAAAGGCGGAGCTTGTAAAAAAGTCTGTAAGCGAGCAGGACGCGGAGGATATTCTCTCGGACATCGCCGAACTTGCGGATGCGGGAAAGCTCTTCTCGAAGGACATCTATGCCCTTCACGCCTTCGATTTCAAGAAGCGGAGCACGGTGGTCAAGGCCCTCTGCCTGCACGTTGCGCATACCTGCAACCTGAACTGCGACTACTGCTTCGCGGCGCAGGGCAAATTCCACGGTGAGGCGGGGCTCATGAGTTTTGACACCGGAAAGCGCGCCCTGGATTTCCTCGTGGAGAATTCCGGAACGAGGAGAAACCTCGAGGTGGATTTCTTCGGGGGCGAGCCCCTTCTCAATTTCCAGGTCTGCAGGGACCTGGTGGCGTATGCGCGTTCCATCGAGAAGGAGAAGGGCAAAAACTTCCGCTTTACGCTGACGACCAACGGCATCGGCATCACCGACGAGGTCATCGAGTGGGCAAACCGGGAGTGCTATAACGTGGTCCTTAGCCTCGACGGAAGGAAGGAGACCAACGACCGCTTCCGGAAGGACATCGGCGGAACAGGAAGCTATGACCGGATCGTGCCGAAGTTTAAGGAGTTCGTGAAGCGGCGGGGAGGCAGGGGGTATTACATGCGCGGAACCTTCACGCATTATAACCCGGATTTCACGAAGGATCTCTTCCACATGGCGGACGAACTGGGCTTCGACCAGCTCTCCATGGAGCCGGTGGTGGCCGCGCCGTCGGATCCTGTGGCGCTCACCCCGGAGGACATCGAGGTCGTGAAGGAGCAGTACGAGATTCTCGCGAAGGACATGATCCGACGGGAGAAGGAAGGAAAACCCATCACCTTCTACCACTACATGCTGGATCTTGCGGGAGGCCCCTGCATCTACAAGCGCATCTCCGGGTGCGGCTCCGGTACGGAGTACATGGCGGTTACGCCGTGGGGCGACCTCTATCCCTGCCATCAGTTCGTAGGGGATGAGCGCTGGAAGCTCGGAGACGTGTGGAACGGCGTCACCAACACCGCGCTCCGGGATGAATTCAAGCTGTGCAACGTCTACGCCAAACCGGAGTGTCAGGAGTGCTGGGCAAAACTATACTGCTCCGGCGGGTGTGCGGCGAATGCGATGCACGCCTCCGGCGATATCCACGGAGTGTATAAGGAAGGCTGCGAGGTCTTTAAGAAGCGGATAGAGTGCGCTTTGATGATGAAGGCCGCCGAGGCGAATCTGTAAAGAAAGCCTCCCTCTTTGATGTATAATAGTCAGGGAGGGAGGTTTAATTATGAAACTCAACTATAAGAGAACTTTTTTTATCGGTCTTGCTTTTCTTTCCATCTGTGCCTTCTGGCAGGTCTACGACAACGTCATCCCGCTGATCCTCCAGAATACCTTCCACCTGAAGGAGACAGCCACCGGCGTCATCATGGCGCTGGACAACATCCTCGCTATTTTCCTGCTCCCCGTGTTCGGAACGCTCTCGGATAAAGTCGACACTCCGCTCGGGCGCCGCACGCCGTTTATTATCTGCGGCACGCTCTTCGCGGTTGCGTTCTACCTGCTGCTCATCGTGGCGGACAGGAAAGTGAACCTTCTGCTGTTCGTCGTCATGCTCTTCGGCGCGCTCCTCTCCATGGGACTCTACCGCTCGCCTGCGGTCGCCCTCATGCCGGACCTCACGCCCAATGTGGTGCGGTCCAAGGCCAATGCCGTGATCAACCTTATGGGAAGCATCGGCGGTGTATACGCGCTGATCATGATCAAGCTCCTCTCCGGAAAGAAGGACGCCGCGGGTAAAACGGACTATTTCCCGCTGTTTCTTTCCATCTCGGTGCTGATGATCGCCGCGGTGGTCATCCTTGTGTTCACCATTAACGAGAAGAAGGTTAAGAATCAGGTCGAGGGAGAGATCAGAAGATATGCAAAACTTCACCCGGAGGACTCGAAGGAGCTGCAGAGCCTCGACGGAGGGAGCGCATTAAAGGCGGTGAAAGGCGCAACACCCGAGGAACTCTCCAGGAAAGCGGCGGAGAGTATGCCCAAGGACGGACCGGCCTCCACAGTGGTGGTCAATCCTCCGATGACCGAGAAGGTGAAGCGAAGCATGATCTTCCTCCTGATCTCCATCTTCTTCTGGTTCACGGCATACAATGCCGTAACCACGGCGTTTTCGCGCTACGTGGGACACGTTTGGGGAATGAAGGACGGAAGCTATGCAACCTGTCTCCTGGTCGCGACCGTGGCCGCCGTGATCAGCTACATCCCGATCGGACTTCTCTCCAGCAGGATAGGGCGCAAGAAGATGATACTGATCGGCGTCGCGCTTATGGCGCTGTGCTACCTGCTCGCCGGATTCGTGAACCAGTACGCTTTCTGGATAAACGGCGTGTTCGCGCTCATCGGCTTCGCATGGGCGAGCATCAACGTGAATTCCTATCCCATGGTGGTGGAGATGAGCAAGGGCTCGGATATCGGCAAATTCACCGGCACCTATTACACCTTCTCCATGGCGGCGCAGATCATGACCCCGATCCTCTCGGGATTCCTTCTGGAGCATGTCTCCTACAGGACGCTCTTCCCCTATGCCTTCGGCTTCTCCGTCGCGGCGTTCCTGACCATGACCCAGGTAAGGCACGGCGATGTCCGGCCGGCAGCCAAAGCCAGCGTGCTCGAGCATTTTGACGTAGACGACTGATCAGGCCTGATAGTTTCCGCGGTTGGCCTTCTTGTACTCCGCGATGACGCTCTGTACCGAAAGCTGCTGGGTGGCGGTCAGCCCCTTAAGAGAGACGAGGATATCGTCCTCAAAGCTTGTGAGGCTCCTTTTGCACAGCAGATAATCTGTGGTCACATGGAAGATGTCAGCGAGCTGAACGAGCTTTTCGGGACTCGGATTCCGGGTCCCGTTTTCATAGGAGCAGATAAGAGAGTAAGACACCCCGAGCCTCATCGCGAGGACGTTCTGGGTAAGGTGATAGCGCTTGCGAAGAAGACGGATGCGTCCGCCGGTAGTATTAATATCCATTTTGTGCAGACCTCCATGCACCAGCAGTGTATAACGGAGGACAGACACAATGGGTTGAAACACATATACACATTCAGTGAACTTTTAGTTTGCGGTTATCTTTTGCTTAAGTGATTGCCTGCAGGAATATCTCAGGAGCCGGTCCGCGGGGCGGACCGGCTCCTTTGTGCGGGCTGATCCGGACAGGAAACAAGCTCTACATCATGACACATGCAAGGTCGAAAAGTGCGTCGGCGATCCTGCCGGCGCCTTTTCCGTCCACTCTTTCCCGCATGCGCCTTGACGCCCTCTGCCTGGCAGGACGGTCGTCCTTCAGCCCGGAGAGCTTGTCGAGAAGTGCCCTGATGACGGCGGGATCCGCGGAATTATCCGGCGCGGGGGAGTTTTCACCGCCGCCCTCCGCTTTCGGGCGGACGTCGCCGACGTAGAATCCCAGTCCCTTCTCCTTAAAGAGCGCGCAGTCGATCGCCTGGTCGTCGCTCATGGAATAGATCACTGAGGGAACACCGACGGCAGCGAGCTCGTAGAGAGTGGTTCCTCCCGCGGTCACCGCAAGGTCTGCTTCAGCCATGAGGCCGGCCATGTCGTCCACCGACGAGCGGACCTGAATTCCGGGATGCTCTGCGGAAAGAGCAAGGAGCGCCTCATAGTCCGGGCTGTAGGTGCCGCAGACGACATCTACCCTGGGGAAGAGCTCCGCGGCGGCCGCGGAGGTGAGATACGCGATGTGGTAAGGGTCGCTTCCTCCGGTGCTGACAAAGAGGGTTTCCGCCTTCTCCTTCACAATGTAGGGCTTCCCGGCGGCCCCGGCGAACTGGGGGCGCAGCGGCGCGTAAGCTGTCCCGGCGAGTATCTCACCGGCGTAGCTGTAGAGCTCGGCGGAGACGTCCGGATTGTAGTTGATCAGCAGATCGACCGGAAGAGAGCCTATGGTGAGGTCGTCGATCATTGCGACAGGCCTGCAGAAACGCAGCGCCTGGAGGTAATCCAGCGTGACGAAGTAGGAGTCCACAAGGAAGAGGTCGGCCCAGCTGTACAGGTCGCTGCCGCTTCGCACGATGCCTGTTTCCTCGGTGCGGTCGTCGTAGGGCGTGTTCAGGCAGACCGAGGGGTACGACGAAGCCAGAGTGTTCAGAAGCGCCGAGCTCTCGGCGTCCGAAACGATAAACCGGACTTCGGCTCCTCTTTCCTTCAGGGCGTCCGCTATGGTCAGGCAGCGCCGGATGTGCCCGGTCGCGATGTCGCTGTTCCCGTCGGTCCGGATAATGATATGGGGATTTCTCACATTACCCTCCATGCCGAGCACTTTGTGCGAGGCACGCGCCGGGAAACTGCGGATGCAGTTTCCCGGCTGCGATAAGGGCTGTTTGGGCCCGGCACAAACAGCCGTGTGAAAAATCGGCGCT
>OMSM01000161.1 GCA_900313745.1 uncultured Lachnospiraceae bacterium | reverse complement strand
GGCCTTAAACATAATCGGGGATAAGGTCAATTTTGACAGATGCTGGTATCTCTACTCGTGGTACTACAAGATGTCATGAGACACAGCGTACATAGCTACAGAAGGATCCAGGGCCCAGCCATACCACACCCGTACCATCAACTTCTTCCATAAGGCTGATAATATATGTTATGTAATGTTAGAATCTGAATTCTCGCTTCCCCATATCTCGGTTAATTGTCATCTCGTTCGCAACTGAAATCGTCCCTCACCTGTTAGGTTGCGTTAAGTCTGGCAATACTATTGCTCACGAGCCTTTTGGCGCTTGCGTTGAGTCTGCCGTCCGAACATGGGCGCTTAGATTCGGTGGAGGAACCGTGAACGAGAGCTGACCTGCCCAGACCTCCCCATTGCGCCGTTGCCAGACTTAACGCAAGTTGTTCCGGCTATTTGGCTCGTGGAGGCTTGCAGATCCCTCTCTATGGAATGCGCTCCCGGGCGCTCTCTTGAGTGCTGTATTGTCAGCCCCATAGGTCTATGAGGCTGGGCTTCATGACGACTTCCTCCGGCGGGACGAGTTCTACGCCGAAAAAGTCGCTTAAGAGCGGAGGGAACAGGAACATACAGGAATCGCGTACATGATGAGCCCGAAATGATCAGATGCAATAATATTTGGTAAGGAAATAGGTACGATCCCAATCCAGGACTTTCCTCTCGGCTTCCTTCTCCGGATGGATGTCGAACTCGTCGAAGACCATCACCCGCTTGTCCTCCAGGTCGTACTGCGGCCACTCATGCGCCTTTCCGTCGGGAGAAATGTCGGCGGCAAGGGACGGGTCGCCGGTCTTGGCGAACTGGACCCACATCTTTCGCATGGTCTTGCAGAAGGTCTCGTCAAGCGCCCTTCCGGTGACGAGGGTTTCCTCCGGATGATTGAACACGACCGAAAGCTCGATACCGTGTCCGCTGCGGATTAAAGGTGTGCCGGATTCCGGCGTGAAGAAATAGGTGTAGTTTCTCCCGCCCGCTTTTGTCTGGTTCTCCGACATCCTAAACAGCGGCGCGATAAACACGATTTGGTCAAACAGACGGCTGTCGCAGGTGTATTCAGGGCTCACGTCCTTCGCGTCTTTGCAGTAGCTCTCCACCAGCGCCTTCTCTTCCGCCGTCAGCTGGGCCAGTTTCCGCGCCTTGCGGTCATCGGCGAACGCATTGTAGCCATCCAGCCCAAAACCCCACACGAAATAACCCATTTCGTCCTTGTTGCAGCCCTGGAGAAAGTCCACGTTCTTCGCAGCCCCATCCGCGTAAGCCGCATAGGGATCCAGGGGCAAGATTCTCCCGTCCCGTTCCGCCCATACGCGCAGGTTGAGTGCGATCCCGGCCTCATACACGAGCTTTTCCACATCAATTTCTTGCAGCTCGGCTACGGTCTTGCAGCCGACGGCCTCCATCACCTCATTCGTGCAGGCGATGGATTCCTCCGTGGACCGTGTGAATACGGGAGAGCCGCTCTCGGCAATGATGCGCCGGAAATATTTTTGGGAACCATCGATAAGCGGGAGCAATGTCACGCTTGCGCCTCCGGCGGATTCGCCGAAGACTGTCACGCGGTCGGGATCGCCTCCGAAAAAGGCGATGTTCTCATGGACCCACTTCAATGCCATCACCTGGTCTAGCAGCCCCAGATTCTGGGCATCCGGATAGTCCTTGCCGTCCGGAAGATGGGACAGATGGAAGAAGCCGAAGACGCCCAGGCGGTACTCGACGGAAACCAGGATGACATCCGGGTTCTCCTTGACGAAACTGCTGCCCTCCTCGCGCGGTTCAGCCGTCGAGCCGATTTCAAAAGCACCGCCGTGGATCCATACCATGACAGGCTTCTTCTCCGCGCCCGCGTTCTCCGCCTTCCATACGTTCAGATACAGGCACTCCTCGCTCTGCGGGTAGAGGGAACCCATCTGCATGACGCTTCCCCCCTGGCGAGGTGCTTTTCCAATGTAATACGCCTCGTACACGCCGTCATCCGGAACGCAGTCCACCGGTGCTTTCCAGCGGTATTCCCCAACTGGTTGTTTCCCGACATAGGGAATGCCCCTGTAGGCAATGACATTCTCGTCCGTCTTTTTACCGACAAAGGTGCCGTTGACGCACTTGACGGCCAGCGTCCTGTCATACTTTCCGTCGGTGATCTTTTTGTTCTCGCCGTACAGCGCCTCCATC
>OMSM01000210.1 GCA_900313745.1 uncultured Lachnospiraceae bacterium | reverse complement strand
ACCAGCACGTTCACCATGCCCCGTTTTCTCACAAGTTTTGCCGTGTCACGGACGTATTCATAGCAGGTCAGGGGCTCATTGTAGGTGAAGGCCACCCCGATGTTTCCCTTAGGCCTGTAATACTCCGCCGCCGCGGCAAGCTCCTCCGGGGAGATGACCTCCGTCCGGCCGGAGAGTGCGAAAGCCTCCGCCGACCAGGATATCTCGTAATTCTGGCAGAACGGGCAGCGCAGGTTGCAGCCGTAGCTTCCCGCCGAGAGAATCCTGCTGCCCGGGCGGAAGCGGGCAAGGGGCTTCTTTTCAATCGGATCAAGCGCGAGCGAGGTGATCTTTCCGTAGCCCGCCGCCGTTACCTTCCCGCCGGTGCAGGCCCTCGCCCCGCAGAGGCCTGTCTGCCCCTCGCTCAGGCTGCAGTGATGAAAACAAACGTCGCAAACCGCCATTTTGGCTCCTTGTTGGGGCAAAACCCGCGTATGCGGTTCTGCCGGATTAATGATGCCGGATCACCTCGAAGCGCTCCAGGACCACCGGCGCGCCCTCCGCGATTCCGCCCTTCCTTCTCGCAATATCGATCTGCTCCTCCACAGTGTCCACGCCGTCCAGGTCAGGGAGCAGAAGACCCCGCTTCGCCCCGCTGGATACGATCACCCCGTAGCGCTTCACATCCAGCTCCTCCGGCCCGGAGATCCTCTCCGGCTTCGTCAGGACGTCCACGCTGATCTCCAGATAGGGAAGCTCCTCCGGCAGGATCGGGTCAAAGCGCGGATCCCTCGAGCAGGCGCTCACCGCATTGTCCATGATCTCCTGCGCCACCGAGCCTGTCACCGGAAGTATGGTCCCGATGCAGCCGCGGAGCCGGCCGTGCTCATGTATGGAGACGAAAACTCCGGCTCTCTTCCCGGTCATCTCCGGCGTCGCCCATTCCGGAACGGTGCCCTCCCCGCCGCTTAAAACGAAGCTCTCCACCGTCCTCCGCGCGAGCCGGACAAGAGGGTCTTCCTTCTCCCGCTGCCCCTTAAGCTTCGCCTTCTCTCTGGCAAGGTACTGATCGAGGAAATGCCTCTCCCCGTCCTCCCCGGCAGGATCGAAGCAGCAGATGCCGTAGCCGACGCCGGTCACGTCCTCGTGGGAGAGTTTTTCCGCTTTTACGGACAGTCCGTCCAGCGCCCCTGCCATGATGACAAAGGAGCGGTGTCCGCACTCCGCTGCCCTGTCACAGAAGGTCTCGCCAAAATCAAAGAGCTCCCCGAAGGCGGCCCGCCCGCAGACATCCATGATCCTCTCATCGTACTCCGGCCCTTCCGGGGCGAAACCGTAGGGTCCGTAGTCCTTAAGCTTGTGCGAGAGATCACCGCTTGCGACGAATACCGCCCGGCGCCCCGTCTCCTTCACCGCGTCCCGGATAATCATCCCAAGTGTGTAGTGCATGGTCAGGGGAAGGCCGGAGAGCCCGACGCGGACGATCTCGAAGCCTGTGTATTCCTTCTCGATGAAATACAGCGGTATCATGGTCCCGTGGTCGAGCGACGGATCGCGCTCGCCGAGGGTGCCCGCGGGGAAGTCCCGCTCCTCGGCAATGCGGCATATCCCGTCCGCAAGAGCGCGGTCATAGCGCTCCCTGAAAGCCGCCTGGGGCGCCCGGTAGGCCGCAAAGGACCCCTTCGCCCCCTTCCCGGGGGAGATATGGAAGTAGTCCGAATACATCACCGTGTGCGGGCTGGAAATAATAATGGTCTCGGGACGCAGCTCGGCGATGCGCCGCGCCACGGTCCGGTAGGCCGCGACGGTCTTCTCGATCTGTGCCTCGCTCCCCCTTCCGACGTCGGGAATAATCATCGGCGGATGGGGAACCATAAATGCTCCGACTATAGCCATAACAGTCACCTCGCCGGGCAGCGCGCCCGCATGCGTAAGATGTGTGCAAAACCTGTCGCAGGGCCGGGTTTACTTCTTATCCATGAGGCTCTCATACACCGCGTCATCAAGCTTCGTGCCGAAGGGCTCATCAAGAAGCTCCGGATGCTCCAGGAAGTACTGCAGCATCTTCATCGACCTGGAGAAGTAATAGCCGTCCGCAATGCGCTCATCTACCGTGATGTTCAGGTCAACTCCGTCCCTGAACACCACCTGGTCGTTCTCGAAGAAGGGCATTCTGCCCATCTTTCCGACGACGATGAACAAGGATGTGGTCCCCCAGTTCGTCAGATGGTGGAAGCCGCCGGGAAGCCCGATGGATCCGAGATTGGCGAAATTCACCGTGGAGTGGTAGGGGTCGGTCTCCACCAGTGCCGCAGGGATCCTGCCTATCCTCTCGAGGAAGCAGACAAAACTCAGCGCAGGCCGGGAAATCCATTTCGGCAGCCTGTTGAAGCGGTCCATGAACCCCGTAGATTCGTCTACGTAACTCTTGTTCTTAAGCTTTAACAGCTGGCGGTGAAGCTCATTATGCAGGTCGTCGATCGTCCACTCCGGCCTGCTGTGGATAAAGGCGAGCACCTCGCCTCCGTCATCCGCGAACTCCTGCTTTACCGTAAACGCCGCGCTGATCTCGTTTCTTTTGTACATCCTGCGGTCATGGATAAAAACAGACAGCTTTGACCTTAATGTAATTGTCTTTAACGTCGCGGCGATGAGGCACTGGAAGAGGTTGTACCTGTATTCCGGATTTGTTGAGTTTTTCCTCTCAATGTATTTGTTCAGCTCACCAAGATCGATCCGGAAACTGAAAAACGTCTCGTTGTCACAGCGCTGCGGAAACAAAAAAGGCATGATGAAATGCATTGAATCCACGTCTTTTAAGTATTTTGCGTCAAATCTGTCTCTCATAACTTTCCTACCTGCCTGCAGAAAAAACAAAAACTCCTTATTGCGCGGGAGCTCCCCGGCGCGGCCGTACTGCCCTGCACCGGGGAGAACTCCCCTTGTCAGCTGATGCCAAGAACCGCTTCCAGAGCGGATTCCGTCGCCTTGTTGGCGGGGCCCGGCTGCTTTGCGTCGCCGATGACGAAGCACTCTTTGCCCATGGCCTTTACCGTCTCCTCCAGAGGATTATACGGCCGCACGCCGAGGGCGAGAACAATCGTGTCGTAGCCGGAAAGGACATGCTCCTCCCCGTCTTTCTCGTACACCGCGCCGTCGGGAAGGATCTTCTTCACCGTCGCCCCGACATGCCAGCCGACGCCGTGCTCCTTCAGCCTGGGAATCAGGAAGAAGCGCGGCGCACTCGCCTCGTCCAGCGCGATATCATCGCGCATCTCGACGATGGTGACCGCCTTGTTGTGCTCCGCGAGATAGTCCGCCGTCTCGACGCCGGTCATTCCGCCGCCGATGACAAGCACCCTGTTCCCCGCGGATTTCGAGCCGTCGAGGACGTCCACCGCATCCATGACGTTCGCCCCGTCGATGCCCTCCAGATTAATATGCAGAGGAGTGCCGCCGGTGGCAAGGATCACGGCATCCGGATTGGTTTCCTTAAGGAATTCCTCCGTCACCTCGCAGTTGAGGCAGATCGTGACGCCGAGCTTTCTGCACTGGTTGATGTACGCGCGGATCGCCGTCGCGATGTCCTGCTTGCATGGCGGAACGGCCGCCAGACGGAACTGTCCGCCGATCTCGCCGGTCTTCTCCGCCAGGATAACCTGATGGCCCTTCCTCGCCGCGAGGTATGCCGCCGCGAGGCCGGCGGGGCCGGAACCGGCGACAAGCACTTTCTTCGGCAAAGCGGCAGGCGTCATGTCCACCTTGTTCTCCAGGCCGGAGAGCGGGTTGACAAGGCAGCGGATGGTGCCTCCGCCGTTGAGATAGCCGAGGCAGGACTGCGTGCAGCCGATGCAGGGGAAGATCTCGTCGTACTTCTCCTCCGCAACCTTTGCGGGAAGATCGGGGTCGGCGATGGACTCCCTGCCAAAACTGATGAAATCCGCGCAGCCGTTAAGCAGTGCGCTCTCCGCGATCGCGGGCTCGTAGCGCCCTACGGATATCACCGGAATGGACACCGCCTCCTTGATAAATTTGGTCGGGAACTGGTTGAATCCGTGAGGCATCGCGGGCGGTGCGCTCATGTAGGGCAGCGAGGCGTAGGTCATGATGGAGATATCCAGCGCGTCCACGCCGGCCTCCTCCGCCATGCGTCCGACCATGACGGACTCCTCCAGCGTCCTTCCGCCGTTTACTTTCTCATCGTGCCCGAAGCGGAAAAGCAGCGGGTAATCCGGTCCGACCTTGCTCCGGATGTTTTTAAAGATCTCCTGCGGGAATTTCATGCGGCCGAAGAAATCACCGCCGAACTCATCCGTGCGCTTGTTCGCGTGCGGGGACATGAACTGGGCGACGAGATAGCCGTGGGCGCCGTGGACCTCCACGCCGTCGGCACCCGCCTTCTTCGCGCGCACCGCAGCATCACCGAACTCATCGATGATCTCCCAGACGCGTTCATTGGTCATCGCTTCCGGGACGAAATTAAGCATGGGACAGGCAACCTTCGACGGTGCCTCGGGCATCTCTCCGAAGATGTACGAAGGCACGCTCTGCCTTCCTGCGTGGTGTAACTGGACGACCACCTTCGCCCCTTCCTCGTGGATTGCATCCATAAGACGGGCGAAACCGGGGATCTGGGAATCGTCCCAAAGCCCGACTTCATTGACAATCGCCTTTCCCTTCCGGTCGACAGCGGTGACCTCGATGATAATAAGGCCGAAACCGCCCTTTGCGCGCCTGCGGTAATAGGCGATCATGTCGTCCGTCACTTCGCCCTCGTATGTTCCGAAATTCGTCCCCATGGGCGGAACGACGAAGCGGTTTTTCAGCTCCATTGCTCCGATCTTACCAGGAGACAGCAGCTTCATCAGTTTCATTTCGTTGTTCTCCCTTCTCCTGTATGGCAGGATAATATAAGCCTGTCTGAATTAGTTTTGCAGCGAACCGGCAGCTTATTGCCGCTCCAATTTAATTATACGTTCTTACGCCGCAAAAAAATACCGCGCACAAAGCCGCACATTCCTTACATTCCGACACTTATCATATTCCGAGAATAATGGTACACTTGTAAAAAGAATGCATGAATTCCATGCATTCCGGTCTGTACCATCTTATTCTGAATATTCCGCGAGGCGGAAAATTTCAGCGGTAATTTTCAATTATATTTTCAGTCAAAGAAAGGAAATCCGATGAAACGCACAAAACAGGAAGAAAAGGCACTTGAACAGACAGCAGCACCCGCTGTCGCAGATACCGTGAATCCTGAAGAGCCTCAGAAGAAGCGCCGCGGAAGACCGAAGAAGGAAGTTCCTGCCGACGGTGAACTTATCCCCGCGGGTCCCCTTCCCGGGAAGAAGCGTCCCGGAAGGCCGAAGAAGGCTGCGGCAGACGCTGCGGAGCCCGTGGAAAAGAAGCCCGCGAAGACCGCAAAGAAGCGCCCCGGAAGGCCGAAGAAGGCTGCGGCAGATGCTCAGGATACCGTGATCACCAGGGAAGCGCCGAAGGATGCGGACAGTGTCATCCCTGCCCCTGAGGCCGTACTGGAGCCCTCGGAGACCTCCGTCTATATTCAGTCCGTCCTTGGCGGCACCATCGCCATCGATGAGATCATCGCGCGCGTGCATTCTCTCTCTCCCGAGGCAAAGGAAATCTATATCAAGCCCGAGGAAAACAAGGCCTACTGGGTCGGAAGCGAGAGCCAGGGGTATGTAATTCTATGGGATTGACACCGGAGCTTCCGGCATCCGCATTTCAATAATACTAAACCGTTCCATGAACCGGACAGGCCGGCTGATGCCGCCTGTCCGGTTCTTTGCTTTGAGCCATTTCCGGCACACGTAAACCGGCCGGGGAAGCGGACATCGTCCGCAGGTCCCGGCCGGCTCTTATGATTTGTTCCCGTCTGCTTTCCTATCTGCTTCCGCCCTTGTGCCTGCGCATCAGGACAACGCTCTGCAGCAGGATGAAGAAGCACAGCATCGCGCCGGTGGTTATGCTCTGCCACCAGGGATCCCTCAAGCCTGAGGTAGTGACGATCGACTTGATCGTGCTCAGCGTCAGCACGCCGAACAATGTTCCGGCGACATTTCCTACGCCGCCGGTGAGAAGCGTTCCTCCGATAATGGAGGAGGCTATCGCATTCATCTCCGCCGCCGTCGCGTTGGTGGCATTTCCCGCACCCGTGTGCATCATGAAGACAAATCCCGCTATTCCTGCAAGCGTCCCGCAGATAAGATGAGCCATGAAGCGCGTTCTGCGCACATTCACGCCAAGCATCAGCGCACTCTGGCGGTTTCCGCCGACGGCATAGAAATGCCGGCCGAGCTGCATTTTCCTGAGCAGGATAAACACCAGAAGGACGATTACCAGGGCTATCACCACACCGATCTCCATCCTGGCGGGAATTATGACGCCCTTCTTGTTGGGCGAACCGAGCCACGGGATTTCAATCCTCGTCTGAAGCACATCCATCAGGTCCTGGGGAGCTTTCTGCGGATCCACGCTGATGATGGTGATCATGCCCCGCGCAAAGAACATTCCGGCGAGGGTAATGATAAACGGCTGTATCTCCAGGAAGGCGATAAGATACCCCTGGACCAGGCCGTACGCAAGGCCGATAAGAAGCGCCATTACCAGGGCAAAAACTATTCTTGCCCCGTCGGGAAGTCCAAGCGCTTCCTGCAGCTTCACAAAGGGTCCGAAGCTGCCGTTAAGAATCATGACGCCCACCATCGCGACCAGCGCAGTCACGCCTCCGACCGAAATGTCAATGCTCCCGGTGATCATGACAATCGTCAGACCGCAGGAAATAATGATCAGGAAGGCGTTGTCGTTAAGAAGGTCAAACAACATCTGAGGCTTTAAGAAGCCGCCTCCCCACACCAGCATTGCCAGGCCGTACATGAACACGAAAATACAGATGGTAATGGTGAGCAGAAGCTGAGTATCGGTAATCGGTTCCCGGCGCCGGTCCGGCGTTCTGTTCTCCCTTGAATTCATTTATTCCACCGCCTTTCCGGCACTGCTCTCCCGTCCCGCGTTCAGTTTCTTAAGGAGCCGGTCCATGGCATCCTTGACTACAGGCGACCCCATCACAACAAGGAAGATAATCACGATCGCCTTATATGCCTTCACGTCCGTGGAGGGTACTTTCATCGCGTAGAGCGTAATGGTCAGCATCTGGATCGCGTATGCTCCGAGAACGGAGCCGACAAGCCTGAAGCGCCCTCCTCCAAGACTGTTGCCGCCGATGGCCACGGCAAGGATCGCGTCCATCTCGATATTGATCAGCAGTGTCTCGTGGTTGATCAGGCTTAAGCGGCTGACGCCGATCACGCCGGCAATCGCGCAGCATGCTCCCAGAATAATAAAGACCAGGAGCTTCATCGCGACGAAATTGATCCCGTTAAGCCTTGCGGCGCGCTGATTGATTCCGACGGACTGGATATAAAGCCTGAGCGTCGTCATCCGGAACAGGAGCCAGAACAGCACGCCCGCGGCGATCACGATAAGTATCGGCGTGGGAACCGGAATTCCGGGGATAAATCCTCCGATCGCCGTGATAATCGCGCTTTCCACGGTCGGCGTCGCTCCGCCGTTGATCCAGTAGGCGATGCTCCGCCCGCAGGTAAAGAGAATCAGCGTCGCGATCATCGGCTGTATGCCGAAAACCGCCACCAGTGTGCCGTTAAGCGCGCCGAAGAGCATCGCGGCGGCACAGCACATAAGAAACGCGCCTGCAACCAGGAGCGGTGAAATGGATGCCCCGCTCTTTATCACCTTGACAAAAACACTTCCGGCGATGGCCGCGAGCGCGCCGACCGAAATGTCCTGTCCTCCGGAGGCTGCCGTGACAAGTGTCATTCCCATTGCAAGGATCACCAGCTCGGAAGCGCCGTTCAAGATCGCGATCAGGTTGCCCTGAAACACCGGATATCCGCTGTTGTTGGTTCCGAGACTTACGGAAAAGAATGAGGGATCCCGGAATAAATTGAAGATCACAAGGATAACAATGGCGATAACAGGGATCAGCAGCTGTGAATTATTCGCAAAGAATACGGATGCCTTGCTTTTTCGCATATCAGTTCCCCCCTCCCGCTATAGTGCGCATTACGCGCTCCTGGGTCAGTTCGTCTCCCCTGAGTTCTCCGACGATATTCCTGTCCCTCATGACGATCAGGCGGGAACAGGTCCGGAGCATCTCCTCTATTTCGGAAGAAATAAAGGTAATACCCATACCCTCCTCCGCGAGTTTTATCACCAGCTTCTGGATCTCGGTCTTCGTGCCGACATCGATTCCTCTTGTCGGCTCATCCAGGATCAGATACTTGGGATGAGTAAGGAGCCATCTTGCCAGGATCACCTTCTGCTGGTTGCCGCCGGACAGTGACCCCACAGGGGTATCTTTCGACGCGGTCTTGATGTCCAGCGCTTTGATATACTCATCAGCGAAGGCCTCCGCCTGGGCCCTGGAGAAGGGATGCCCGATGCCCCGGATCACCTGGAGAGCCAGAATAATGTTGTCGCGGACGGACAGGTCCGCGATGATTCCGTCACCCTTCCGGTCCTCCGCGAGGTAGCCGATTCCGTTCCGCATCGCGTCAAGAGGCTTGTTGATTCTGACGGCTTTTCCCTCTATCGAGGTTTTCCCGCCGGTCACCGGATCGGCGCCGAAAATAGCGCGCACGCTCTCGCTTCTTCCGGAACCAAGAAGCCCGGTAAAGCCGTTCACTTCGCCCTTTGCAATATGAAAATCGAAGGGGCGGCTCTCGCTGCTGGACAGGCCCTCTGCCTCATAAAGCATCTCTGCCTGCTCATCCGCGCCTTTATCCCTGCCCTTTATCACGGAGAGCTCCTCCAGGTCCTTGCCGATCATTTTCGCGACCAGCTCTACCTGGGGAAGATCCTTCACCTCATATTCCCCGACGAGCTCACCGTTCCTTAGCACCGTGATATCGTCACTGACCTCGTACACCTGCTCCAGAAAGTGGGTGACAAAGATGATTCCTACGCCGCGCTCCCTTAAATCACGCATCAGCCTGAACAGCATCTCCACCTCGTTCTCATCCAGGGAGGAGGTCGGCTCGTCGAGGATCAGGACCTTGCACTCGGTATCCACAGCCCTTGCGATTGCCACCATCTGCTGCACCGCCAGAGAGCAGCTGCCGAGCTGCTGCTTCGGCCTTGCGGGTATTCCAAGGTTATCCAGAAGCTCCCCCGCCTTCTTTTCCATTGTCTTCCAGTCGACGGTCTTTCCGGGGCTTCTTCCGATGAACATATTCTCGGCAACCGTAAGGTTCGGGCAGAGCGTGATCTCCTGATAAACCGTACTGATGCCGAAATTCTGTGCTTCCTGGGGAGAGCGGATATGAATGGCATCCTCAATCCCGTCGATGCGGATTTCCCCTTCATCCATGGAATAGACACCGGTCAGCACCTTGATCAGCGTCGACTTGCCGGCGCCGTTTTCTCCCATCAGCGCATGAATTCTTCCCTTTCTCAGCGTGAAATCCACATGATCCAGTGCCTTGACATTCGGAAATGACTTGCAGATTCCGCGCATCGTCAAAACGACATCGTTCTCCATCCGCGTTACTCCCCTGTGTTTCTCTTAAAAAGCGCGGTGCAGACGGCGGATTTCTCCACTCATCCACACCGCGTTTTTTGATTTGTATGACCTGGTATGAACTAATTTGTATCCTGCATCCGATTACTCGCCGAGGCCGTATGCTGCGATATCCTCCTCGGTAATCTCACGGGCATCGAAGCCTTTCTCCACGGAGATGATCTGCTTGGCATCGTTGAGGCCCTCAATGGTACCGCCGTTCTGAAGGGTCTGGATCATGTCGCTGATCACCTGTGCCTGGAACGGGCTGCACTGTCCGTCATAGTTCCAGTTGCCTGCGAGCAGCTCGCGGAGAGCCCACTTGTTGCAGTCAAATCCCATAACGACGACGTCCTTGTCCACGCCGTGGGTGATTCCGTTCTCATCGAGAGCTGCGACAGCGCCCTTGGCCATGCCGTCGTTCTCTGCGTAGATAACATTGAAGGGCTCCTTGGAGTTGATGACGGCTTCCACGATCTTCTTCGCTTCGCCTTCATCCCAGGTTGCGGTCTGCTGGACGACCTTGTTCATCTTGCCGGACTCGAACTGCTCGTCAAGAGCTCCCGTGCGGCCGAGCTGCGCGTCAGAACCCATCGCGCCCTGGATGTGGATGACATTGTACTCCGGAAGATCAAGGGAGAGCAGCCAGTTGACAGCGGTCTCACCTTCCTGTGCCATATCGGAAACAACAGCAGCCTCAAACAGATCGGGATCGCAGTCGATCATGCGGTCAAACAGGAAGACGCCGACGCCGTTGTCCTGTGCATCCTTCAGGACGGCATCCCATCCGGTGGTCTCCGCTGCGGAGATCAGGAGGTAATCCACACCGTCGGTGATGAACTGGCGGGCTGCGGAGAGCTGCTCATCGTTCTTGATGCTGTAGAAGAACTTCGCGTCATAGCCGTTCTCTTCCGTGAAGACATTGGTGAAGTCATTCACGTTCGCCTCGCGGTAGCCGGACTCTGAAGGAGGGTTGTTGACCACACCGACCTTGATCAGGCCCTCGGCAGGTGCCGCAGGCTCCTCGGCGGCAGCCTCCTCGACGACGGCCTCCTCGGCGGCGGGCTCTTCCGCTGCGGGCTCCTCGGCAGCAGCCTCTGCTGCAGGGGCTGCCGGCGCAGCTGCCGGAGCGGCAGCACATCCGGCCATCACGAATAACATACAGGCAGAAAGTACAATCGCGATAATCTTTTTCATTGCTTTTCCTCCTTGGCTGAAGTGTGTGCGGGATCATGTCCCTCTGCGTCTATGAAAACACTCCGTGCGGGGCTCAGTCAACGGCGCAGAGCGCCCTGCGGGCAAATACGTGAAATCAGATAAATACAACTTCCGTATGCTATAATCAAAAAGAGTACAACTTCGCGAAAAGAGTGTTTATTTATGATTATCGGTTAATTTTAGGTCAATTATCTACGATTCCGGCGCGGTATGCTCTCCGGCCGCTTATGGCAAAAATCATTAAGAACGGAAAAGCGTATCTTTTTTATCCTGCGGATCAGGGCAAAACCCGTTAAAAATCCTCGTTCTGTCTCCGCCGGAATCAGAAAAGGAGCACCTCATGCCCGCAAAATATCTTACTTTGGCAGCACAGCTGAGGCGCATGTGCACAAGACTCCGGCGCCAGGGCAAGGCAAAGCTTCCGGGGGAAACGGAACTCGCCGAAAGATATGGATGCAGCAGACAGACAGTCCGCCACGCCCTTTCCGTCCTTGAGGAGGAAGGCCTGATCAGGCGCCGCCACGGAAGCGGCACTTATCTGTCCGGCGGCGGGAACTCCGGCAGCAGAATCGCTGTTATTGTCGAGAACACAGAGGAGTACCTGTATCCAAAACTGATCAGGGATATTGAGGCTGTCTGCGGACCGGAGGGGTATACTGCAGAGGCCTTCTCCACCGGAAACCAGGTCATGGCCGAGCGGGAGATCCTTTCCTCCCTTCTGCGGAACCCTCCCGCGGGAATAGTGATGGAGACAGCAAAAAGCGCCCTTCCCAATCCCAACTGGGACCTGCTGAGCGCCGCAGTGCAGCAGGAAATTCCACTGGTCCTGCTTAACGCGCCTGTTTCCCTCCCGATCAGTGCCGTCACCGTCCGGGAGGACAGCGAGGGCGGGGCGATATTGCTTGTCCGGTATCTTATTGGAAAGGGCCGCGGCAGGATCGGCGGTATTTTCAGGAGCGATGATCTCCGCGGACAGGAACGATATTACGGATATATATCAGAACTGATAAAGAACGGCTGTCCCGTGGATGAGGGCGCCGTCGTCTGGTATGATACCGGGGCGAGAAGAGAACTTCTGGCCGGCTCGGATTCCTGGCTGGAGAAGTACGTCGAAACACACCTCTCCGGTCTGGACGCGGTGCTGTGCCACAACGACGAAATCGCCTTTCCGCTGATCCGTATACTCCTTAAGTCAGGGCTGCGGGTTCCGGAAGACATCGCCGTCGTAAGTTTTGACAACAGCTATTACTGCCCCCTTGGCAGCGTCCCGATCACTTCCCTTGCACAGGAGCGATACCAGACCGGCACGGCGGCGGCCAGGGCACTTCTTGAGATCATCAACGGAAAAAATGCCCGTTCCCTAAGCCTAAGATGGGCATTAAGGAAACGGGCAAGCGGATGAATTCTTATGCCGATGACACCGGATCGCGCGCTTCAGTACTCGCGCTCTTCTATCAGTTCCTCGCTCAGCACTCCGGAGGAGAAAAACGTCTCATCGACGTAGGTCAGCTTCGGCGGCGTCTCACCGGATTCCAGCTGCGTGATAAGAGAGGCGACCCTCGGACCGTGCAGCGGATTGCATTCGACGCAGATATTGATCTTTCCCTCGAGACAAAGCTTAAGCGCGTCCCGGACCGCGTCGAACGAGATGATCATCACGTCCCCGTCCCGGCCATAGCTGATCCCGGCTTCATCCAGTGCCCGGATCGCCCCGAAGCTCATATTGTCGTTTTCGCTGTAGATAACATCGATCGGCTCGCCGCTGCTTAAGAAGTCGCGGACAAGCTCATACGCCTTGGCCTCGGTATATTCGCCCTTAAGCCTGGAGACGACGGTCCACCCCGGATGTGTCCTGACCGCGTCATTGAGCGCCTTGGTTCTCTGGATCTGCGCCGTCGCCCCGTCCGTTCCCTGAATGTGCAGGATGCGGAGCGGCTGGTTCAGGCGGCCCTGCTGCTGGATTGCTCCCTCAAGCCAGCGGATCGCTCTCTCCCCCTCCGCGAGGAAATTGGAGCCAACCCAGCTGGTATAGAGGCTTTCGTCACCAACATCGATCTGCCTGTCCACAATAATAACCGGTATTCCCGCATTCTTTGCTTCCTGCAGTACATCATCCCATCCGGATTCGGCGATCGGGGCAAGAACGATATAGTCCACGTCCTGCTGAATGAAATTGCGGATTGCAAGGAACTGGTTCTCCTGCCGCTGTTTGGCATTGTCGAAGATCAGTTCAAACCCGCTGCTTTCGCTGAGAGCGCTGATCATGGACGCGGTATTTGCCATGCGCCAGTCCGACTCCGACCCGACCTGGGAGAAACCCACGCGGATCAGCTTCTCATCGCGGACCGGCACGTCCTTTTCCCCGCAGCCGTAAAGCGCCTGGCAGACAAGGATAAGAACCGAACAAAGACAGCACAATAAGCGGAATCTCTTCCCCGCAGCTTTACGCATGGCCTTCCTCCGTCCTCATGGGAATGCAGATCGTCACCGCCGTTCCCTCGCTTTCCTCACTCTCCAGCCGGAAATCCAGATCCCTGTCGAACATCAGCTTCAGCCGCTTGTACGAGGCCATAAGGCCGAAGCCCGTACCTTCGCTGCTTTCCAGCGATTCCCGGAGTTTCCCCAGTGTCTCCGGCGACATCCCGACTCCGGTATCCCGGACCGCAAGCACCGCTTTATCTCCCTCCCGCCTGGTGCTTATTGTGATGCTGCCTCCGCCGCGCTTTGACTTAATCCCGTGATAAATCGCATTTTCGACAAGAGGCTGTACCGTCATTTTCGGAATCAGGCATTCATCCAGTTCCGGATCCGTCCGCAGCTCATACTGAAGGATATCCTTGTAGCGGACCTGCTGTATCTCCAGGTAGCTGCGCACATGAAGGATTTCCTCCCGGAAGGAGATGATATCCTTGCCGTTGGAAAGAAAAGACCGGAAATAGTTGGAGAGGCTGGAGACCATCTCCACCGCCTGGTCGTTCTT
>OMSM01000109.1 GCA_900313745.1 uncultured Lachnospiraceae bacterium | reverse complement strand
GATATCAAATTCCACCTGGTTTTTCCCGAAAAGCCTGCAGACCTCCTGTACGAGCTGGTTTCTGCCTCCGGACCATTCCGCTTCCGCGTTGTAATAAACCGCGGCGTCCGCCTGATGGACGCCGCCGCTCAGTACGTGGCACATCCGCCTGGCATAACCCATCAGCTGTCCGAATACGGGATACTGGTAATTATTTCCCTGGGCGTAAAAGTGCGGAGGGTGATCCAGGTCCGGATATTTCGCGTTAAAGGCATGGGGCACAAAATAGTTGACGCCACCGACCAGCATAAGGTCGGTCATCTGCTTCATCTCCGGGATTCCCTCGGCCCAGCCGAAGCCCCCGTAGATCTCACAGACAGCGCGGCCCTGCTTCAGGGGCTGTATGTGTGCATGGGAGGAGGCAAGTTTTGGCAGAGTGTACGAGAAAAACGCGGGATCCGCGCGCTTCTCCTCCAGCCAGGCCATGTGCTCCATGTCCGTCATCCCCGGGATGTACTGGTGGAGTACGATATCGATGCCTCCCATATCCTGCCCGGCCAGGGCCCGGAAGTAATGGCCGCATCCATGTCCCAGCCGCTGATGAGCATTGTCGTCCTCGATCACATGTCCGATGTATTTAACCCCGCGGGCCCGGCACCAGTCGCCCAGCATCCAGCTGAAATTGCGGCTGAACTGCTCCGTGGCCGTCTCCATATAGCACTCACGCACCAGTGCTGTTTTCCCTTCGATTTCGTGCCAGAGTGCCGGCAGCAGGTTTACCGCGGTCTGCGGATCACAGTGCATTTTCTCCGCCATCAGGCCAGGCAGGTCATCTCTCCACGGTATGATGTGGTTCTCCCGTCCCAGCACTGAGTGATAGGTTCCTCCCTCATTCCCGAATCCGGGTTCATCCGAGAAAAATCCCGCAAATGTATTCCCGAAATACTCTTTGAAATGCTCATAGTGCGGCTCGTACACCGCATGAAGCATCGCCTTGCAGGACTCCTCCGACATCATGTCGATATAGTTGCGCTTGCGCTCCAGAGGGGACATATAAGTGCGGATGACATAGTATACCCTCCAGTTGCCCTCGGGAATATCCCACCAGATCAGTCCGTCCTTCATAAGCGGCATCAGATTGATCCCTTCCCCGGTCACCGTGTTGCCTTCCCTCTCTCTCCGGTAAGCGACCGCCGTGATCAGCTTCTCCTCCTTCCCGAAGAGCACCGTGGGCACAAGGGCAGCATCCCTGACCGGGCCGACGAAATCCCTGGGTTCGATGCGCGCGCGCACCGTCCTGAGCTCCGGATGCGACGCGATATAATTGTTGGCATACCCGGTAGGAAAACTCTTGTCGTCCAGAAGCCAGACGCGCATGCCGCGCTTCCTTGCTTCCTTCAGGAGAAACCCCATGTCCTCCCACCACTTGTCTTCGCCGAACTGCTCGTGAACCCTGCTCTCCACACAAAACTCGTTAATTCCGCTGTTCTGTATGGCGTCAAGCTCCCGGAGCAGCACCTCATGCTCCTCTCCGTGCTGCCAGAAAAAAGGAAGAATATACTCGGTGGAGACACGGTTTTCCAGTACGTCCCGCAAACGGTTATCCATGTGAGTCCATTCTCCGATAAATGTTTACTTTATGTGCGATAATTCTCCCGTCTGAGGGTCCCTGCGGTATCTCCCGATCTGCTCCCAGACAAGGTCGGCGAACGCGGCCGTAGGCCAGTGGACCATCTTCTCACAGGCCACGGTGCGGAAAAGGCATTCTCCGCTGTCCTTTACGCTGTCCCCGATGTAATACTTCCGGCCATGGTACTCCCGGACTTCGGTCCGCTCAATTCTCGCACCGATATGCTCCTCCGCTTCGGATGAGGCCTCCCCCTCCTTCAGGAAAACCGTGGGGCAGCACTGTCCCGCCCGGCGGAAGTTGTTGAATGCCTTCTGCTTATCCTCGCTGAAGAGCGGGATGACGCCGTCCCGGATCTCGCCCTCGGGCTCCTTCCACAGCGGCAGCAGCCGGAGCATCTCGTTCTCCCCCATGAACAGCAGAATGGGCATACCAAGCTTTTCCGCCTTCTGAAGCATTTCTTCGGTGAGGCTGTACTCCTCGTACCACTGGCCGTCCAGGTCGTGAGCCGGGACGTTCCCGGCAAACAGCATGCCGCCCATACCGACGCCGGCAAAGATCTCCGGATGTGCCAGTACGTTCCGACTGCTCATAAAGCCGCCAAAACTGTACCCCACGGAGTAGATCCTGCTCATATCCACAGGGTAGTTCTCCTTCGCGTAAGCCAGCAGCCTTTCGATGCTCGTCCAATTCTCGTTTTCCGGCGCGATCACGATGCACTCTTCTCTGGCGGCCACCTGCATGATCCCGTAGCTTTCCGTCAGCTGAATCGGATTATGGGCGCCGTGAAGGCAGAAGATCAGAGGGAACCTGCGCTCCCTGTCATTCTCTGCGGCTGACGGGATGAAGCTGCTCCACTTGTCCAGTCCCTCTCCGTGCACTTCCTTGCGCAGGCCCTTTTCGAAGCCCGCCCAATACTCCCTGCTCTCCGGGGAGTCCTCCGGCCACTGCATTACGCTCATGCTCCGGGCGATGAGCATGCCGTCCTCGCTCTTCGCGATAGCTGCGGCGTCCGCATCCTTATCCCCCATGGCCGCGAGCAGGCCGGCGATACCCGGACCCTCGTCCCTGTGCTGAATATCTTCTTCCGTAAGGCCCATTTTTACTTCTTCGCTGTTGTTCATACCGTCTCCTTTACTTTTACTGCCTTCGGATCCCCGGAACTTCAGAGCATCGCCGTAAGGCTGCGCTTCCTGTCTGCCCCCGGCTCCCCGGGGCTTAG
>OMSM01000097.1 GCA_900313745.1 uncultured Lachnospiraceae bacterium | reverse complement strand
CTCGTGGACAGGGACATCCTCTCCCAGGAATACCAGGGTGTCCACCCCTGTGTGAACACCTCCAGCATTAAACTTAAGACCGCCGATCTCTTCGGCGCCTTTCTTAAGGATACCGGCCACGAAATGCAGATCGTGGAGCTTATCGGAGAATAACCGGACGGCCCGGAGGCCGCCGGATAATAAGCGAGGAAAGCACCTATGAAAACACCGATTTTCCCTGATGAAAACTATTCCGCGTCCGTAAAGGAAGTGATACTTCCCTATCTAGACAGCGTCCGAAAGGGTCCGGAGGGCTTCTTCGAGCGCGCCCCCGGGGAGCGGATCCGCTACGAGCGCTTCCGCACGGACCAGCAGCCCGCAAAGGGCGAGGTCGTGGTATTTCACGGCTACACGGAGGGCATTACCAAGTTTTACGAGTGCCTCTACTACTTCCTGAAGGAAGGATACGACGTCTCAATGATGGAGCACCGCGGACACGGCCGCTCCTACAAGCTGACTCAGGACCGCTTCAAGGTGGTGCTTCCCAGCGAGCGCGACATGATGGATGACATGCACTACTTCGTCACGGAGATCGTGCTGAAGGACGTCGTGCCCGGCGTTCAGGGCGGAAAAGGCAGCAGCGGCGCTTCCGCGGGGCACGCGGGAAAGCCGCTCTTCCTCTACGGGCATTCCATGGGCGGCGGCCTGGGCGCCCGCTTCATTGAGGAGTGGCCGGACATCTTCGACCGCGCCATCCTCACCTCTCCCATGCTTGAGCTCAACGGCGGACATGTCCCGAAGCGTCTCACCGCCCTGGTCGCGAGCAGAGTCATCGCCCACGGCCGCGGCGAGGGACTGATCCCCGGCGCAGTTCCCTTCAATCCGGATGACCCGGACGGCGATTTCGCCAACAGCTGCGCCACCAGCCGCGACCGCTATGCGTGGTACCAGCAGTACCAGCTGGACAACCCTGACTACCAGACCTCAGCCACCACCTGGATCACCGCACTTACCTTCTACAGCATCACCAAGGACGCGACGACCCCGATCAAGTGCGCAGCGGTGAAGCATCCGGTCCTGGTCTTCCAGGCGGACAGCGACAACATGGTGGAGGACGGCGGCCAGCAGCGCTTCATCCAGCGCATTCCCGAGGGTCTCGGGACACTGGTGCGCATCCCCGGCTCCAAGCACGAGATCTTCCGCAGCACCACCGACGTCCTCGAAAAGTACTGGCCTATTGTCTTCGATTTCCTTGAGGGAAAGGAGATCCCTAAGGAACTGGTGAAGGAAGTGCCCCGCCCGCGCGCCTTCAGACGCGCCGCGCGGTAAGCCCGAAAAGCGGAACACCGCCGCAGGATGCCTTGGTTCAGCTTCCTGCGGCGGTGTCTTACTATTCAGTGTTCAGTTTTCGCTTCTTTGTCTCCGGATTCTTGAATCAGTTCTCCTCCTCTCCGTTCCCGGAACCATCCTTTCTTTCATCCCTCGCATCCTTCACCGTGATCTCCGCCCCGGTCAGATCCACCTTGCGGTTCACCTTCGCATCGTAGGTGTTGGCCCGCATGATCTCGGTGAAATCCACCCCGGTCGCCTCCGACATGGTGTCGAAAACCTGCCTCATCACGATGGGCATGTTCGCGGAGATCTGCGATGCGCCGCTTCCCTCCGTGCCAGCTTCGCCGGTGCTGTAGATGTTGATCTTGTCAATCTGGGACAGAGGCTTTGCGATCTCGGCGGCCATCTCAGGCATGATCTTGATCATCATTTCCGCCATCGCGGCGCCGTTGTACTTCCTGTATGCCTCCGCCTTCTTCTCCATGGCTTCCGCCTCCGCCAGGCCTTTTGCGCGGATGCTCTCCGCCTCGGCTTTACCTCTGGCGGCGATACCCGCGGCCTCCGCGTCGTACTTCGCCTTGATACCGGCAGCTTCCTGCTCGGCCGCATACTTCTCGGCCTCGGCCTGGGCGCGCTTTGCGGCAGCCTGCTGTTCCTTCTCGTACTTCTCGGCTTCCGCCTGGCGCTGACGCTGGATCAGCTCGGCCTCAGCTGCTTTCTCCGCACGGTACTTCTCGGCATCCGCGGCCTTTTCCACCTGTGCCGCCAGCTCCTGCTGCCTGACCACGACCTCCTTCTGCCTCAGCTCCGCTTCGCGCTCCGCCTTGGCGATCTGGGCGTTCACCGTCGTGGCCTGGATAGTTTTCTGCTGCTCCTGCTGCTGAATCTCATAAGCCGCATCCGCCACCGCGCTGGCGGTATCCGCCTTCTGCTTCAGCTCCGCCTGCCGGATCGACAGGGCGTTGTTCTTCTCGGCGATCTCTGTCTGGGCCGCGACCCTCGCGTCATTCGCCGCCTTGTCCGCCTCTGCCTGGGCGATCGCTACGTCGCGCTCCGCCTGGGCCTTGGCAATGGCCGCATCCTTCTTGATCCGGGAGGTGTTGTCCATACCGAGATCACTGATGAGGCCCTTCTCGTCGGTTACGTTCTGAATGTTGCAGGACAGGATTTCGATTCCCAGCTTCTCCATGTCCTTCGACGCCTTGGCCATCACCTGATCGGAGAAAGAATCGCGGTCGGTATTGATGGTCTTCAAGGCCAGCGTGCCGATGATCTCACGCATGTTGCCCTGCAGTGAATCCTGAAGATCCATGGTGATCTGCTCGGGCTTCTTGTTTAAGAAGTTCTTGGCCGCCAGCTGGATGGCGGTCTCGTTCGTTCCGATTCTGACCTTGGCCACCGCGTCGACGTTCACGTTGATGAAATCATTTGTCGGCACGGACTGTTCTGTTTTGATATCCACGGTCATCTGCCCCAGATAGAGCATGTCGACTCTCTCGAAGAAGGGCACCTTCACACCCGCGCGCCCGATGAGGATGCGGGGATGCTTCCGAAGGCCGGAAATAATGAAGGCCTTGTCCGGCGGTGCCTTGACGTAGCCGGCGGCCATCACAAGAATGAGCACCGCGATAATCGCGATGACCGGAATAAGTGCTGCAAATACGCTGTTCTGTAACATGTTTTCCCCTCCTTAGTGGCATCTGTCCTGCGGTACCGCGCCTTTCGCGGGCACCGCGGAACTGTTCCTGTTGCCGCGGCAGGGGATTCTTTTTCGTGAAGTACGGAAATGTTCCCGTTTCCGGGTATAGAAAAAGACTTCTGCCGCGTCCTGTCCTCTGTGGACAGTCACAGTAAAAGTCTTGCCTTTGAACGATGAAGATGTGCTCTTACCTGCTCCGGGCACCGACGCCTGCGGTTAACGCGGACCGCTCTTCGGATACCGGCTGACGGAGACAGGCACGGCCCTCGCGATTGCTCGTCCGGGACGTCTGGCTACTCCCTTTATGCTGTTGGACATATCCTATCCCCGCCGGATCCGGAAATCAAGAGGTTCGCGATGTATACAGTGTATACATTCAGCCGGCCTATGTCCGCAGCCGCAGCGCATAAAGCATGATACTG
>OMSM01000268.1 GCA_900313745.1 uncultured Lachnospiraceae bacterium | reverse complement strand
TTGAAGAGATACTCTTCAAGGCACTTCTCCCAGGTCATTCCGGTGACCTTCTCCACGAGATAACCCGCGAGCACGTAGCCGTAGTTGTTGTACTGCATGCGGGAGCGGAAGGGCTGGTTGGGCTCAAGGAAGCGCACGTTCTCCGCGAGTTCCTTCCTCGTGAACTGGTTGCCGTACCAGGAATACTCGTGGCGCGGGACTCCGGTGCGGTGGCAGAGGAGATCCCTCAGGGTCACATTGTCGGAGGTAAACGCGTCATAGAACCGCAGTTCCGGCGCGGTTTCCCGGATGGGCTTATCCCAGGAGAGCTTCCCCTCGTCCACAAGTTTTGCGCAGAGAGCGGCGGTAAAGGATTTGGAGCTGCTTCCGATCTGGTAGAGAGTGTCGCCGTCGGCGTCAAGGCCGTTTTCCAGATCCCTCTTTCCGAAGCCGCCGCAGAAGACGGTTTCTCCGCCCTTAATCACGCCAAGTCCCACGGAAGCGCACTTCCACAGGGAGAGTGCCTCATTGATTGTTCCGGCAAGTTCGCCGGTGAAGTAGGAATCGCTCATGGTCAGGCCTCCTTTTTGCGGAATACGATGGGTGCGAGATCCTTCTCGGTGCCGAGGCGGATGGTTACCGTCTCTATCTTCCCGGTAGTGCCCGTGCCGAATTCGAGAGGAAGGCCGGACGGGAATTCGCCGAGAGGCCCCCTCGTCGCGAAAATATCGTAATGGTGATGCCCGAGCGGGGCAAAGAAGTGGTTGAAGTCCACCGAGAGCTCCCCTTCGGCAAGCAGGATCAGCACTCTCCGGTAGCCCGGCGCCTCGTACTCGCCCGCGTAGTCCTCAAGAGGGTGGGAGTACGTCGTGCCCGGGACAGGCTCGCCGCCAAAACTCTTCAGGACGGCCTTGACGTTCTCGTACATGTCCTTGTTGTACTTAAGCATCTTCGCGTACCAGTCCGTGCCGGTTTCGCCGATCAGCGCATCGATCACGGAGTGGGCGATGGCGTCGGCGATCATGCAGACATTCCGGTTGACGCTGACGAATACGCCGATGTTCTCTCCCGGAAGCCAGGCCGTCGTGGAGGTGAAGCCGTTGATGTTGCCGCCGTGCTCCACCATCTTGCGCCCGCGGTACTGGTAGATGGACCAGCCGAGGCCGTAGCTCTCCGAGCTTCTCTCGGGGCCGAAGGCACCTCCGCCCTCCCCGAGGAACATGTGCACGGTGGAGATGAGATCCATCAGATCCTCCCGGACGAGCTGCTCCTCACCGTTCTTCCCGCGGTTTAAGTTGAACATGAGCCATCTGGCCATGTCCCCGGCATTGGACGCGATGCACCCCGCGGCGGCCGTCGGGTCGCCGACACGGCCCTCCGCGTCTTCGGCGGGAGAGGAGTAGTATGGAATACGTACCGACTCCCCGAGGGTATACTCCTCCGCGCAGTCGTAAGGGAGAGCCTTGTTCTCCACAGCAAGGAAATCGGAGTTGTAGACCTTGGAGGACGTCATCCCGATCGGCTTAAGAAGCCGGCTGTCCAGGAACTCCTCGAAGGGCATCCCGCTCACGGCCTCGATCAGCGCCCCGGCGATGAGATAGTTGAAATTACTGTACTGCCAGCGGTAGCGGATCGGCGCGTTTAAGGGCAGGTCCTTCAGGTGCTTCATCAGCTCCGGCCTGGTGAAGCCGGTGCCGTACCACGCGAACTCGTGGCGGGGAAGCCCCGACCGGTGGGAGAGGAAGTCCCGGATGGTCAGGTGGTCTGTCGCATAGGCATCGTTAAGCCTGAAGTCGGGAATATACTCCCGGACCGGGCAGTCGAAGTCGAGCTTTCCTTCCGTGGCAAGCAGGGCGAGAGCTGTCGCGGTGAAGGCCTTGGTGCAGCTCGCGATGGGGAAGAGCGTGTCCCTGTCCGCGGGGAGGCTCTCCCCGTCCCTCATGCCAAGCCCGTCCGCGAAGAGCACTTCATTGTCCTTTACGACGGTCACGGAGGCGGCGGCAACGTTCCAGAGGCGGAGCTGTTCCCTTGCGGTACTGATGACGGACTCAAGATCAATTCCTGTACTGCTCATAATATGCATACCTCGTGTCTGGGCAGAACCGCCGGTGCGGTTCTGCCGGATGCGGCGTTCCGCGTGTCAGCAGTCTTTCTTTGTGAAAACCTCGTCCGGGATCTCCGGGTTAAGCGCGATGCCGATGGAGAGAGAGTCCACCTTGCCGCTCTTCCCGGTGCGGAAATAGACGACAAAATCCGAGAGCAGCGCCCGGGGATTGCTGATCTGGAAGGCGTCATAGTGGAAGTGGGTGAGTTTTCCGCCGTCCTTGTTGTACAGGAGCTCAAGGCCCCCGTCCCTGAAGGAGATCTCCATGTCGCCGTAGCAGGCGTTGGTGTAGGTCCCCGCGTAATCCTCCAGAGGATGGGACGGCGCTGTTCCCTCGACAGGCTTCCCGTTCATTGCCTCCTTCTGGGCCGGCTGGGATTCCATCACGGCAGCGATAAGATCCCTGAAGTACTGGTTCCAGTTCGTGTCGTCCGCGTCCAGGCAGTCGTCCACGATCTGGAAGGCCGTGGCGTAGGTGTCGAAGGAATCGTTGAAATTGGTCAGCGTGACAATTCCGAGGTTAATGTCCGGAACCATGGTCATCAGCGCGGAGAAGCCGTTGATGTTTCCGCCGTGTTCCACCATCAGATGCCCGCGGTGCGTCTCGGTGAACCACCCCATTGCGTAGGAGAAGAAATCCTGGTGCGGGAAGGGGGCAAGCAGGGGCTCGGACAGCAGCATCTGGGGCTTATGGATCTCCTTCATGTTCGCCTCGCTTACGATCTGCTTATCTCCGTATTTTCCGTCCGCGAGGTTGAACTGCAGCCACTTAAGCATGTCGTCGACCGTGGACATGACGGATCCGGCAGGGCCGTAGGGGGCGCCGATTCCGGCGGCCATATCCTCGCGGTCGCTCTTAAGGAAGGCGCAGCGCTGGTAGCCGTGAAGATCTGTCGGGAGGTCCCTCTCGTAGGGCTTGGCGCCCTTGGGGTCGCTGTCGATGGCGTCCACGTAGAAGGTGGTGCGGTTCATTCCGAGGGGCTCAAGGAATTCCTTCGCAATGAATTCCTCCCAGGTCATTCCGGAGAGCTCCTCAATCAGCACGCCCACTGCGGTGTAGCAGGTATTCTGGTAGCACCAGTGGGAGCGGAAGGACCATCCGGGCTGCATGTTGCGAAGGTTTTCCGCCATGCCGCGGCGTGTCACGGGACCGTTGATCCAGTAGACGTCGTGCCTGGGAAGCCCTGTCCTGTGGCAGAGCATGTCCCTGGTGGTGGCATTCATTGTGACGAAATCATCCTTGAAGCGAAGCCAGGGCAGATACTCCACGACGGGCCTGTCCCAGTCCAGAAGGCCGCGGTCCACGAGAAGCGCAGCAGCCGCTGCGGTGAAGGACTTGGAACAGCTGCCGATCTGGTAGAGGGTATCGGAATCAGCTGCCCTGCCGGTTTCCACGTCCGCGAGGCCGAAGCCCTCATTCATGAGGATCTGCCCGTCCTTGACGATACCTACGGCGATGGAGGGCTGGTCCCAGAGGGGGAGCTCATCGGCGATGCTTTTCCTTGTCTTTTCGATATTCAGCATGATGTTGTCCTTTCTTGCCGGGGAACCGCGATGACGCGGAACAGCCCGGCCGGGCGGTGAGATTAGGCGGGATTATGAAGTCCGGTGCCGGCAGGACCCGTTACAGGTCGATTCCCAGGCCGGGCTTGTCGAGCAGCGTGAAGATTCCGCCCTCTCTGTCAAAGCCGCCGGGAATTCCGTCGTCGTCCCCCTGATAGAACATGAAGCTGTCGCAGTCCGCCTCGACGATCGCCTTTTTGGCGGCGACAAGGCTCACACCGGCGGTGATGCTGATCTTGTTCTC
>OMSM01000100.1 GCA_900313745.1 uncultured Lachnospiraceae bacterium | reverse complement strand
TGATTTGAATGAAATCCTTGAGTATATCAGGGAAAAGGACATGATCATTTATGACATCGCCGTGATGAAGGACGGTAAGGTACAGAGCGCCTACTGCCGCAATACAAACCGATGCCACAACATTTATTCCGTGACCAAGGTGTTCACCAACACGCTGATCGGAATACTGTGCGATGAGGGACAGCTGTCCCCGGAGGACAGGATCATGGAGATCATCCGTCCGCAGACTGCCGGAGATTATGACAGCAGATGGGATGCGGTGCGCGTTGAGGACGCCCTCAGGCACACGATGGGGATCGACAGAGGAATTATGGACGTGGATGTCGACAATACGGCGGATTACGGCACGGAGGACTTCCTGGATTATGTCCTTTCCTGTCCGCCGGTGTATGCTCCGGGGACGCACCGCCAGTATTCGGATGTCGCGCATTACCTGCTCTCGAGGGTGATCACGCAGATTACCGGAAAGCCGGCGGATGAGGAAATCAACCGCCGCATCCTTGTGCCGCTGCACTTCCAGCCGGCGGGGTGGTTCCGCTGTCCGCTTAATTACACCATCGGTGCGACCGGGATGTTCACCCGCGCGGAGGACGTCGTAAAGCTGGGCGCCGTGTACATGAATGACGGCTGTTATGAGGGAAAGCAGATAGTCTCCGCGGACTGGGTGCGTCTCAGTGAGGAAAAGCAGTTTGACCTGTATCCGGTGGAGGGCTCAGACTTCACCGGCAAGGGCGGAATGTACGGGCAGATGCTCATCTACAGCCGCAGCAGAGGAATCGCCGCCGCATGGCTCGGCTTTGCAGACCATCCCGGCCAGGGCTTCCCCGAGCTCATCTCACTGCTGTAAAGGTTCCAGGGGACGGTTCTGTGGCGAGAAGTCTGAATATTCCTTAGATAATTCAGACAACTCGCCACAGAACCGTCCCCTGGAACCTCAAATCTACTCCACCGTCACGGACTTCGCGAGATTCCTGGGCTTGTCCACATCGAGCCCCTTCGCGACCGAGACGTAGTACGCGATGAGCTGCAGCGGCACGATCGCAAGCGACGCCGCAAAATGCGGATCCGTCTTCGGAATGTAGACGGTGAAATTCGCGGTGTCCTCCACCGAGTAGTTGCCGTTGTTCGTCAGCGCCATGAGATATCCGCCGCGTGACCTGGCCTCCACCATGTTGCTCAGCGTCTTCTCAAAAAGCGACGGCTGCGTCAGCACGCCGATCACCAGCGTCCCGTCCTCGATGAGGCTGATCGTGCCGTGCTTGAGCTCGCCCGCTCCGTAGGCCTCGGAGTGGATGTAGCTGATTTCCTTGAGCTTCAGGCTCCCTTCCATGCAGATCGCGTAATCAATTCCCCTTCCGATGAAAAACACGTCGTGCGCCATGGAGTACTTCGCGGCGAACCACTGCAGCCGCTCCTTGTCCTCCAGGATGCGCGCGATCTTGCCCGGGATAGTTGCGAGTTCGGCGAGGTATTTTTCTGCGGTATCCCGGTCAATTGTTCCCCTGGAGAGCCCCAGCGCAACCGCGAGGATGTACATAGCGATGAGCTGCGCGCTGTAGGCCTTGGTGGTTGCGACGGCAATCTCCGGTCCTGCAAGCGTGTAGAAAACATGGTCTGCCTCGCGCGCGATGGTGGAGCCGACCACGTTCACGATCGCCAGCGTCCTCATCCCATTCGCTTTCGCCTTGCGCAGCCCCTCCAGCGAGTCTGCGGTCTCGCCCGACTGCGAGATGACGACGGCAAGCGCGCCCCTGGTGATCGGCAGGTCGCGGTAGCGGAACTCCGAGGCGTACTCGACGCGCACCGGGACCCCGGTCAGCTGCTCGATGTCGTACTGTGAGACAAAACCCACGTGCGCGGCGGAACCGCAGGCGATGATGTAGATCTGGGAGATTTCCGCGAGCTCGTCCGGCGTGATCCCCAGCGTGTCGTAATTGATCCCCGGAATTGCCGCAGGGCTGCTGTTCTCCTTAGGCCCTTCTCCGGATTCGGCCAAAACTCTTCCTTCCGCATTTCCCCCGATCCCGGCCTCCGCGAAATTCACCGCGGCCCGCAGTGTCTGCTCCACCGCGGCGGGCTGCTCGTGGATCTCCTTCATCATGAAGTGCTCAAATCCGCCCTTCTCCGCTGCTGCGGCGTCCCACTTGATCTCGACCGTCTCCTTCCGGATCTCGTCCCCGTCCAGGTTGTAGAAGGTGACCTTTCCTGCGGCGAGCCGCCCGATCTCCATGTTGCCGAT
>OMSM01000067.1 GCA_900313745.1 uncultured Lachnospiraceae bacterium | reverse complement strand
GCGATGGTTTCGTTAAGTGTTTCCGCGGGATAGTCTGCGAGCTGGTTCTGGAAGCTTCCGAAGGCCACGGCGGTCTCGTAGAAATCCTCATCCGTCTCCGCCTTCTGCAGGCAGTATGTCCCGGTGACAAAACTCATCACGCGCCAGGAACTTCCGTCCTCCGCGCGGATGAAGGACTTCCCGTCTTTTGCGGGAATAACATGCATTGTTCCCCTGTCGGGATCTCCCCCGTGTGTCTCGAGGTACTTCCTTAAGTACTCGGTCACACCGGTCACGTTCTCCATCAGTCCCTCGGGATCATTGAAGACCTCCGTATTGATCCTCTGGAGAATGTAGTCCGTCTCCTCCCCGCTCTCCGCCGCAGCGGTGACGCGGTAGGTGTAATTGATGTTGCCCTCGCCGTAGGGGATAATCTCCCTGATTTCCCCTTTCCAGCTGTAGGCTTCGAGCACCTCGCGGCGCTCAAACTCATTTGCTTTCATCTCTTCCCCTCCTTCATGTGCTGCGTATGTACGCGGTCCGCCGTCAGAGCGCAAGCTCCGGCTTCAGTCCGGTGTACAGCTGATAATAACGCTTCTTCAGAGCAATAAGCTCCTCGTGCGTGCCCTGCTCGACGATGCGGCCCTGTTCCAGGACAATGATGCAGTCGCTGTTGCGTATCGTCGAGAGCCTGTGGGCGATGACGAAAGTGGTGCGCCCCTTCATCAGGCGGTCCATTCCGTCCTGGACGATCTTCTCCGTGCGGGTATCGATGGAGCTCGTCGCCTCGTCAAGGATCAGTACAGGCGGATCGGCGATGGCCGCCCTTGCGATGGCGAGCAGCTGCCTCTGGCCCTGGGAGAGGTTTGCTCCGTCTCCGGTAAGCATCGTGTCGTAGCCCTGGGGCAGCCTGCGGATAAAGCCGTCGGCGTTCGCAAGCCTTGCCGCGTCAACAATCTCGGAATCGGTGGCGTCAAGCTTGCCGTAGCGGATATTCTGCTTCACTGTGCCCGTAAACAGGTGCGTATCCTGAAGCACGATGCCAAGGGAGCGCCTTAAGTCCGCCTTCTTTATCTTGTTGACGTTGATATCATCGTAGCGGATCTTGCCGTCCTGAATATCATAGAAGCGGTTGATCAGATTGGTTATGGTCGTCTTGCCTGCGCCGGTGGAGCCGACAAGCGCCACCTTCTCGCCGGGATGGGCGTGAAGCACGATGTCATGAAGCACCATCTTGTCGTCGTTATAGCCGAAATCCACGCCGTTGAAGGTCACATCGCCCTCCAGCGCCCGATAGGTCGTCGTTCCGTCAGCCTGATGGAAGTGCTTCCATGCCCATGTACCCGTGCGCTTCTCGGATTCGGTGATTACGCCGTTCACCACCCTGCTGTTGACCAGGGTGACATAGCCCTCGTCCGTCTCGGGCTTCTCGTCCAGGAGCTTGAAAATGCGCTCGCCGCCGGCCAGCGCCATGATGATGCTGTTCATCTGCATGCTGATCTGATTGACCGGCATGGAGAAGTTCCTGTTGAGTGCGAGAAAACTTGCCAGCGCGCCGACGGTGAATCCGGCAAAGGAGTTGAGTGCGAGAAGGCTTCCGACCAGGGCGCAGATCACATAGCTCGCGTTGCCCAGCTGCCCGTTGACCGGCATAATGATGCTGCCTATTGCGTTGGCCTTGTAGGAGGCCTCGAACAGCGCCTCGTTATACTCGTCGAAGGTCTTTATCGCCTCTTCCTCGTGATTGAAGACCTTGACGACCTTCTCCCCCGTAATAGTCTCCTCGATAAAGCCGTTAAGCCGGCCGATATTGCGCTGCTGCGCCACGAAATTCTGCCCGGAGATCTTTGTCATCTTCGCCGAGACGAAGAGCATCAGGGCGACCATTGCGATGGTTGTAATCGTCAGCGGCACGGACAGGGCAACCATGGCGGTAAACACGGAGCCCACGGTGATAATGCTGTTGAAGAACTGCGGGACGCTCTGGCTGATCATCTGCCTCAGGGTGTCAATGTCATTGGTATAGATCGACATGATGTCTCCGTGGGCGTGAGTGTCGAAGTATTTGACCGGCAGGCGTTCCATATGCTCGAACAGCTCGCAGCGCAGCCGCTTTAAGGTTCCCTGCCCGACAAAGATCATCGTGATCTGCTGGATGTAGGAGGCAAGGATGCCAAGCCCGTAGAAGAGCGCCACTCTGCCCATTGCCCTGAGGAGCGGTCCGTAATCCGGATCTGCCTGCCCCATCATCGGCGTGATGTAGGAATCAATCAGCGTCCTGGTGAACAACGTACCCTGGAGGTTCGCAAACACCGCCGCGACGATGCAGAAAAGCACCAGCACCATGTGCAGGGCGTAATTCTTCATCGTATAGCCCATGATAAGCTTGAATATCTTCCCGGGGTTCTCCACTTTCGGCCTGGGGCCGCGCATTCCGCGTCCCGGTCCTCTTACTTCAGGTACTTTTTCTTTATTCTCTGCCATGTCCGTCTCCTCAGTTCATCTCGTCAAAGTCAGCGTCGCCGCTCATTCCGGTCTGTGATTCGTAGACCTCGCGGTAGATCGCGTTGGTTTTCACCAGTTCGTCATGCGGGCCGAAGCCGTCGACACGTCCGTCCTCCATGACAATAATTCTGTCGCACTCCTGCACGCTTGCGATGCGCTGGGCGATGATGATCTTGGTGGTCTCCGGAATCGCATCCTGCAGTGCCCTGCGGATGCGGGCGTCCGTCGCAGTATCCACGGCGCTGGTGGAGTCGTCGAAAATGATGATCTTCGGTTTCTTTAAGAGTGCCCTCGCGATGCACAGGCGCTGCCTCTGGCCGCCGGAAACATTGGTACCTCCCTGTTCGATCTGGGTGTTGTATCCTTCGGGCATGCGCTCGATGAATTCGTCCGCGCAGGCAAGCCTGCAGGCCTCGCGGCACTCCTCGTCCGTGGCATTCTTATCGCCCCAGCGGAGATTGTCGTAGATTGACCCGGAGAATAGCACGTTCTTCTGCAGCACCACGGAGACCTCGTCACGCAGGACCTCCATGTCGTAGTCCCTTACGTCATGCCCGCCCACATAAAGGGCGCCATCCGTGACGTCATAGAGACGGCTTATCAGGTTGACAAGGCTGGATTTTGCGGAACCGGTGCCGCCGATAATACCGATGCGCTCTCCGGACCGGATCTCCAGGGTGACATCTTTGATCACAGGCTCTTTCGCGTCGGCATTGTAGGCAAAACTGACGTGGTCGAACCGGATGCTCCCGTCCGGAACCTCCATGACCGGGTTTTCCGGATTGGTGAGGGAGCTTTTCTCATTGATCACCTCGGAGATACGCCTGGCACTGGCCTGGGACATGGTGAGCATGACAAAGATCATGGAGAGCATCATCAGGCTCATGAGAATATTCATGCAGTAGGTTAAAAGGCTCATCATCGCGCCGGTGGTCAGCGTCCCGCCGATGATCATGTGGGCGCCGAACCAGCTGATCAGCAGGATGCAGAGATAAACCACGGTCTGCATCACCGGTCCGTTCAGAGCGACATTCTTCTCCGCCTTGACGAACATCAGGTAGATGTTGGCTGCTGCAGTCTGGAACTTGTTGATCTCATAGTCCTCACGGACGTAGGATTTCACAACCCGGATTGCCGAGACGTTCTCCTGCACGCTCTCGTTCAGCTCGTCGTACTTCTCGAAGACCTGCTTGAAGTACTTGGTCGCCGTCCTCATGATCAGGATAAGGAAGAAAGCAAGCACAAAGACAGCGCCAAGATAGATCGTCGCGAGCCTTGCGCTCAGGGTAAAGGACATGACCATGGCGATTACCATGGTAAACGGGGCGCGGATTGCCATCCTTAAGAGCATCATGAATGCGTTCTGGATGTTGGTGACGTCCGTCGTCAGCCTGGTCACGAGACTGGACGTGGAAAACTTGTCAATGTTGGCAAATGAATAGGTCTGGATATTGTCGTGCATCGCCTTGCGGAGGTTGCGCGCAAAGCCCGCGGAGGCCTTTGATCCGCAGACGCCGCTGGAGATGCCGAAGAAAAGCGCGAACAGCGCGACGACAATCATCAGCCCGCCGGTGCGGACGATGTAGCCCATGTTTTCTCCGTAGATTCCCCTGTCGACAAGGCGTCCCATAAGAATCGGGATGATCATCTCGCAGATGACCTCTCCGATCATGCACAGGGGCGTCAGCAAAGTGGGCAGTTTGAATTCCTTGATCTGTGAAGCCAGTGTTTTAAGCATGGTGTTTCCTCGCTGATTTGGATAAATGATCTGTCCTTCCGCCGTCCTTGCGAATGATGC
>OMSM01000472.1 GCA_900313745.1 uncultured Lachnospiraceae bacterium | reverse complement strand
GTCCTTTAGTATTCATCAGAAAGGTTGCAATATGAGTGAGAAACACACAGGAGAGGTAATTCAGGTTACCGGCCCGGTGCTGGATATTCGCTTTAACGAGGGTGAGCTCCCCGCGCTGCAGAACGCGATCGAAGTCCCCATCGGTGACAGGAAGATGGTGGCGGAGGTCGCGCAGCAGATCGGAGACGATGTGGTCCGCTGCATTGCCATGAGTTCGACGGACGGACTTGTCCGGGGAACCAGGGCGGTTGACACTTTAGGACCGATCACGGTTCCGGTAGGTGAGGAGTGCCTCGGAAGAGTGTTCAATCTTCTGGGCGAGCCCGTGGACAATCAGCCTGCGCCTGAGGCGAAGCAGCGCTGGGCGATTCACCGTCCCGCACCCTCCTTTGAGGAGCAGGTCCCGGCAACGGAGATCCTCGAGACCGGAATTAAGGTCGTCGATCTTATCTGCCCCTATGCGAAGGGTGGTAAAATCGGCCTGTTCGGCGGCGCCGGAGTCGGCAAAACCGTTCTTATCATGGAGCTTATCCATAACGTCGCAACCGCGCACGGCGGAATCTCCGTGTTCACCGGCGTCGGAGAGCGCACCCGCGAGGGCAACGACCTCTACGGCGAGATGAAGGAGAGTGGAGTTCTTGACAAAACCGCACTTGTCTACGGACAGATGAACGAGCCTCCGGGAGCGAGAATGCGCGTCGGACTGTCCGGACTGACCATGGCGGAGTACTTCCGCGATGAGAAGAACCAGGACGTGCTGCTCTTCATCGACAATATTTTCCGTTTCACACAGGCAGGTTCCGAGGTTTCCGCACTGCTCGGCCGCATGCCTTCGGCCGTCGGCTATCAGCCTACGCTTGCGACGGAGATGGGCACGCTCCAGGAGCGCATTACATCCACGAAGAAAGGTTCGATCACCTCTGTGCAGGCAGTTTACGTCCCTGCGGATGACCTGACTGATCCTGCGCCGGCAACAACCTTCACCCATCTGGATGCAACCACGGTTCTTTCCCGTGAGATCGCGTCCCTGGGTATTTATCCCGCGGTCGATCCGCTGGATTCCACGAGCCGTATCCTCTCCCCCGAGATCGTCGGCAGGGAGCACTATGAAATCGCCCGTGAGGTTCAGCAGGTACTGCAGCGCTACAAGGAGCTGCAGGATATCATCGCCATCATGGGTATGGACGAGCTCTCCGACCAGGACAAGCAGACGGTCTACAGAGCGCGCAAGATCCAGAATTTCCTGTCCCAGAGCTTCTCTGTCGCCGAACAGTTCACGGGTCTTCCCGGCAAGTATGTTCCGCTCAAGGAGACGCTGCGCGGATTCAGGATGATTCTCGACGGCGAGTGCGATGATCTGCCCGAGAGCGCATTCCTGCTGGTCGGTTCCATTGACGAGGTATTCGAGAAGGCCGGTAAGAAGGCCTGAAGCCGGCCGGAATGATGATTACGGAGGATGCATATGGCGACGACATTCCCTCTGCAGGTCGTCTCGATGGACGGGATGGAATTCGAGGGTGAGGTGGAGCGCATTGTCCTGCGCACTGTGCACGGAGACATCGCGATCCTCGCCAGACATATTGATTACTGTACTGCGGTTGGCATGGGCACTGCGAGAATTGTGCTCGCGGACGGCACGGAGAGAAAAGCCGCCTGTATCGGCGGAATGATCTCCATGATGAACGGAAAATGCCGCCTGTTTCCCACTACATGGGAATGGAGCGATGAGATCGATCTGGAGAGAGCGCATATCGCCAGGGCGAAGGCAGAAGAGCGCTTAAAGGATGCCACGATATCCAACGAAGCGCGTGTGCGCGCAGAGGCAAAACTTTACCGCGCGATGATCCGTATCGGAACCGTCAGCGGCAAGTGATCCGCGCCCTGCATATTAATGAATGCAAGAAGAAAACAGCACCCGGCGGGGTGCTGTTTTTTCCGCATTATGTATTCCGGGAATCTGCAGCAGAAAAAAGTACAGTTCTGCTACTCCGCGAGCCCGGTCCAGGTGTCGTAGAGCTCCTCAAGAAGAGAGGAGAGCTCCCCGTGTTTTGTGCCAAGCTCGGTGAGCCTTGCGACATCGGTGCTGTTCTCCGGAAGTGCCATGGTCTCCTCCAGAGCGCGGACAGCTTCCTCCGTTTCGGCGATTTTCTTCTCCAGCTTCTTCAGGTCGTTTTCCTGCTTGCGGATTCTTGCCTGTTCCTCCTTCTGCTTCTTCCAGTCCATGGCGGAGTCCGGAATTCCCTTTGCTGTCTCGCCGGTTTTTGCGCCGGCGGTGCTTTTCCCGGAATTTACGGGAGTATCCTCCGAAGCGGATAAACGGGAGGCCCCGTTCTCAAGCTCGGCGGATTTCTCGAGATAGAAATCGTAGTTGCCGATGAATCTCGCAGGGGAATCCGTCTCCCCGTTCCCGGGATAAGCCGTCAGCACGCGGTCGTGAAGGGAGAGTATCCTGCTCGCGGTGCGGTTGATGAAATACCTGTCGTGGGAGACATAGAAAACCGTCCCTTCGTAGGAGTTCAGCGCGTTCTCCAGCACCTCCTTGGAGACCATGTCCAGGTGGTTGGTCGGCTCGTCGAGAATGAGGAAATTCGCCTCGGAGAGCATGAGTTTTGCCAGGGACACCCGTCCCTTTTCTCCTCCGGAAAGGGAGTCAATCCGCTTGAAGACATCTTCCCCGGTAAACAGGAAGGACGCGAGAAGATTCCTGATCTCGGTGTTGTTCATGTCCGGATGGGCTTCGCGGATCTCCTCGAATACCGTGTTTGCGGGATTGAGCACATGGAGCTCCTGATCGTAGTAGCCGATGTGCACGTTTACGCCGGTGCGGATTCTCCCGGAAAGAGGTGAGATTATCCCGTTGATGATTTTCAGGATAGTCGTCTTGCCGGTGCCGTTGTCTCCGATCAGGGCAACATGCTCGCCCCGCTTGATGGAGAAGGAGAGATCGCGGAAGAGCTCGTCTGGCCCGAATGCCATATGGAGATGTTCGATATCGAGCACGTCGTTTCCGCTGCGGATGCAGGGCTTCAGGGAGATGTGCATCTCATCCCTTATTTCCACCGGCTTTTCCACGCGCTCCATCCTGTCGAGCATCTTTTCGCGGGAGAAGGCGCGCTTTATGGATTTCTCCCTGTTGAAGGAGAGAAGCTTCGCGATTACTTCCTCCTGATGCCGGATCTCGGCCTGGTTATTCAGGTAAGCGCGCATTTGTTCCTCGCGCAGCTTCTGCTTCTTTTCGGCGTAAGCAGAATAGTTGCCGCCGAAAACGGAGGAGCGGGTGTTTTCCAGCTCAATCACTTTTCCGGCGATGCGGTCCATGAAGTAGCGGTCGTGGGAGACGATAAGCACGGTGCCGCGATAGCTGCCAAGGTAGCTCTCCAGCCACCGGATGCTTCCGATATCAAGGTGGTTGGTCGGCTCGTCAAGAATGATGATGTCCGGCTTCTGCAGCAGAAGCTTCCCCAGCGCGGCGCGGGTCTTCTGGCCTCCGGAGAGGTGAGAGATCCTGCGGGATGCTTCCTCCTCGGTAAAACCAAGGCCATTCAGCACTCCCTGTACCTCGGAGCGGTAGCCGTAACCTTCCTCAAGCTCGAACCTTCTCCGGAGCTCCGTGTAGTCCTCCACCATCCGGATAAGTTCGTCGCCCTCGGCGGTATTCATCCGCTGCTCGTATTCCGCGATCTTCTGTTCCATGTCGATCACGGGCTTCTTGACGGAGAGCAGTTCCTCAAGGATGGTGTTCTCCGAATTGACGTTCTGTTTCTGGGCGAGATATCCTACGGTGGTGTCCTTCTGCAGAGTGATGCTGCCGGAGTCCGCCTCCTCCTCGCCCATGATAATTCTTAAAAGAGTGGTCTTGCCCGCGCCGTTAATTCCGACGATGGCCGCACGATCGCCCTTTTCGAGGGTAAAGGTGACGTCTGTAAGCACAGGCACCTCGAGATAGGATTTTGATATATGGTGACAGCCGAGAATCATTGATATACCTCGCCGGGTCAGATCATCGTGCAAACCGGTACCTGAGGGCATTCCGGAACAGTTAAATTCAACCCTACCAGTTTACAGAATCGCGGCATAAGTGTCAAACCGGCAAAGATTGACACGTTTTTAACAAAACGGTATAATTGAGCGAATTGGTTGGATTCGTCATACGCAATTTAAGTCCAAAAAGGAGCTAATGTGGAAGAAAAAGATATCTCACAGGCAGTAATCAGCAGGCTTCCCCGATATTTCCGCTATCTTGGCGAGCTTCGGGACGAGGGGATTCAGCGGATATCCTCGAGGGAGCTCAGCGAACTCATGCATGTGACCGCCTCCCAGATCCGGCAGGACTTCAATAATTTCGGAGGGTTCGGCCAGCAGGGATACGGCTACAATGTCGAGTACCTGTACGACGAAATAGGCAAAATCCTGGGGCTGGACAGCAGCCACAGCATGATTATCATCGGGGCAGGCAATCTTGGCCAGGCGCTGGTGAACTACATGAATTTCCGCAACCGGGGATTCTATTTCACCGCGGCATTTGATATTAATCCTGCGATCATCGGACAGAAGATCGGCGATGTCCCTATTCTGTCCATGGATGAGCTTCCGGAATATATCAGGATCCACGAGACGGACATCGCAGTGCTCACCGTGCCGAAGCAGGAGGCAAAGGAGATTGCCAAAACTCTTGTGGGCGGCAGGATCCGCGCAATCTGGAATTTCGCGCATATTGACCTTCCCGTGCCCCCGGAAATCCAGGTGGAGAACGTCCATCTCTCCGACAGTCTGATGAAGCTTTCATACAACATCCGCAGAGCGGGGAATAAGGAATAGCAGTATGCATTATCTTCTCACTGCCAGGCAGATGCGCGATGCCGACAGAGCAGCCAGGGGAATGGGCCTGCCGGCGGCACTCCTTATGGAGAGGGCCGCACTGGCCGCATCCGTGACCGTAACTGACCTTGTTCATGATCCTGCCGCTGAAACGGTAATTCTCTGCGGACCGGGGAACAACGGCGCGGACGGCATTGCGCTTGCGAGAATCCTCATGGAGAGGCGTATTTTTCCCGTTGTGTTCTATATTCCGGGAAGGGATTACTCCGATCTTTTCGCACTGCAGAGAAAGATTCTTGAAGCTGTCGGCGCAGAGATTAACCCGGTTGGCGGGGAGCTCTGGCATGCCTTCACCGAAGCAGGATCGCCTGATATTGTCGTCGATGCGGTCTTCGGCACCGGGCTTTCCCGGGCGCCGGAGGGGGATTATAAGGAAGCGCTTAAAGCCGCACGTCTATGGAAGAGCAGGGGGGCGGAGATCATCTCCCTTGATATTCCGAGCGGCGTGTCTGCCGACGGGGATGTTTTTCCCGATGCCGTCCGGGCGGATATTACCGTAACCTTCGGCGAGCACAAGATCGGGGAGATTCTTTATCCCTGCGCCGGTTATTGGGGAAAAGTACTCAGGGCGGAGATCGGAATCCCCGAAAAGGCAGTGCGGTTATCCGATTCCAGCCTGTACTATACACCGGACAGAGATGATCTTGGAGGATTCATTCCGCCGAGAAATCCGGCCGGCAGCAAGATAGATTTCGGCAGGGTACTCATTGCCGCAGGCAGAAGTACAATGCCCGGATGTGCGGTGCTTGCGGCGGAGGCTGCCTTTGCCGCGGGAGCTGGCATGGTCAGGGTCTTCTCCGGGGAGGATAACCGGGGGGCAGTGCTCGCTGCAAGGCCTGAGGCGATGTTTACCGGCTACCCGGATGCCGGAAGCGGAACGGACGGAACGACAGAAGCGATTACTCATGCTCTGAAGAAGGATCTTTCCTGGGCTGATGTAGTGGTCGCCGGCCCCGGAATGGGCACAGACGATATTGCGGCGGCCGTTCTTGAGGAGATTCTGCGCTCGGTTGAGCAGAAAGGCGCGGAAGCGTCGGATTCCGGCGAATCCGGGGTTACGGGAAGCGGCTTTACCTCCGCAGCCCGGGGCGTGAGAGGACTGGTGCTTGACGCCGACGCGATCACGCTTATCGCAAACCGCAGGGAGCTCCGTGAACTTCTTTCCAGGCATGATCCGGAAGTACAGGTGATTCTTACCCCGCATCCGGGAGAGCTTGGCCGGCTTGCCCCGGAGAGCCGCGGCGCCGGCCTGCTGCAGCGGACGTCCGCTGTCCGCTCCCTTGCCGGTGAATTATCCTGTACGGTGGCATCCAAGGACTGCCGCACTATTGTCATCGGTCCCGCTGCTTCGCGCGAAATGACCCTGTCCGGGGAGATTCCGGACAGACGTCAGGATAAGCCGGGGCTTCGCACAGGGGATATCTTTGTGAACACGCTGGGCAATTCCGGCATGGGCACCGCGGGATCTGGGGATGTGCTTGCGGGGACCGCAGGTGCGCTGCTCGCCGGATGGCTGAAACAGGAGATTCCCGGGGGAGAAGAGAAATACCGCGGAAGATTCGACGAAATCTGCCCTCCGGAGGACAGCTCAACAGGTTTTAAGGCCGCTGCCGCCGCGGTGCTTCTGTGCGCCGCGGCCGGAGATGACGCGGCTTTAGCTCTCGGAGAACATGCAATGACGGCATCCGACATCCGCCGGTGCGCCGGGGAGATTCTCCGCAAGCTTAAAGTATAGTAAGAAAGGGCAAAACTGCCATGAAAAATGACCAGCTCCGGTTCCCGCGCACACAGGCTGTGGTGGATTTATCGGTTATCCGAAGCAATTTCATGAAAATAACGGAGAAGACGAAGCAGGCGAATCCGGAAGCCTGCGTCATTGCGGTGGTCAAGACCAATGCTTACGGACATGGAGCGGTGCAGGTCTCGCAGGCGATTGCGGACATTCCCGGCCTCTGGGGTTTCGCCGTCGCAACGGTGGAAGAAGGAGGGGAGCTCCGGGAAGCGGGGATTTCGCGCCCGATCCTTGTGCTTGGGCACGTCTTTGGGAAAGATCTGAAGGAAGCTGTAAAACTTGGCCTTCGCATCCCGCTTTACCGGACGGACACGCTTCTTTCACTCCGTGATGCGGCGGACGAACTCGGAATTCCTGCTTTTGTGCATCTTGCAGTCGACACCGGAATGACCAGGATTGGCGTAAGGCCCGATGGCAGCGGCCTTGAGTTTGCCTCCCGGGCATCCCGGACCGAGGGAATTGTCATTGAGGGAGTTTTCACGCATTTTGCCAGGGCGGACGAGCAGGACAAGCAGGCCGCTGCCGCCCAGAGGGACAGTTTTCTCGGATTTGTCCGCCGGATGAGGGAGGAATCCGGTATCACTGTTCCGGTCTGCGGCATGGCGAACAGCGCCGCGATCCTGACCATGCCGGAGACAATAACGGACGTTGCGAGGGCGGGAATTATCCTTTACGGGCTTAATCCTTCCGACGAGGTGCCGGCTTCGCTTATCGGCTTAAAGCCCGCGCTTTCCTGGTATGCATCCGTTGTGAGGGTGGAGGAAGTCCCCGCCGGCACGCCGGTAAGCTACGGAGGGACCTTTGTCACGGGGAAGAGGACAAGGATAGCTACGGTGAGCATCGGCTACGGCGACGGGTACCCCAGAGCGCTCTCCGGCAGAGGGACAGTGCTGATCCGCGGAAAACGGGCCCCTGTTCTGGGAAGGATCTGCATGGATCAGATGATGGTGGATGTCACCGGCATCCCCGAAGCGGAAGAGGACGACGCCGTTGTGCTCATCGGCAGGGACGGCAATGAGGAAATCACGGCGGAGGAGCTTGGAGATCTCTCGGGGCGCTTCAACTACGAGCTGGTCTGCATGATCGGCGCCAGGGTTCCGAGGGTGTACGTGCGATCCGGCGTTGACTAGTTTTCCGCCGGATGATATAGTACATTAGATTAATATCTACTACTAGATCTTGTAAATTCAGATTAGAGGAGCAGTTATGTCCGGACATTCCAAGTTTGCAAATATCAAGCACAAGAAAGAAAAGAACGATGCCGCGAAGGGCAAGATTTTTACCATTATCGGCCGTGAGATTGCCGTCGCCGTCAAAGAGGGCGGACCTGATCCCAACAATAATTTCAAGCTCGCCCAGGTAATTACCAAGGCGAAGGCAAACAACGTCCCCAACGACACGATTGAGCGCGGAATCAAGAAGGCCGCCGGCGACAGCGACGGAGTAAACTACCAGACCAATACCTATGAAGGCTACGGCCCCGGCGGTGTTGCGATCATTGTGGATACCCTTACCGACAATGCAAACCGCACCGCGTCGGACGTGCGCGCGGCATTCACGAAGGGCGGCGGCAATGTCGGAACTCCCGGCTGCGTCTCCTTCATGTTTGACAACCGCGGCCAGATCATTATCGACAAGGAGGAGTGCAGCCTTGAATCGGACGACCTTATGATGGCCGCCCTCGATGCCGGTGCGGAGGACTTCAACGAGGAGGAGGACAGCTACGAGATCCTCACCTCCCCCGAGGCGTTCCCTGATGTCGTGAAGGCACTGGAGAGCGCGGGGATCAGCGCGGTTTCCGCGGAGGTCACCATGATTCCCCAGAACACCGTGACGCTGAGCGACGAGGCCCAGGTGAAGGCAATGCGCAGAATTCTCGATCAGCTTGATGACTCTGACGATGTCCAGAACGTCTATCATAACTGGGACGAGCCCGAGGAAGAGTGATCTGTCGTTTTCCCGAAAGACCCTTAAGCTTATGTGGAACCGGATTCCAGGGACGCCCCGGGGATCCGGTATCCTTTTTCATACGGCAGTCTTCAGACGGCGGCCGGCGGACTGTTCCGTCAGGATGTGCTGAAAGGTGCCTCCGTTTCCGAACCGGGAGCTGTTCAGATGAATGGTTTTGATTCTGCAAACAGGAATAATGAGGAGCTGATCATAAACGCGGTTCTGAACGCGACGGACGGCTTCGCCCTGAATGACGGTACGGATGCCGTGCCGGGAGATCCGGCAGCGGACAGGGAAGACTCCCCGGAGGACAGCGTACTTACGGTGGACAGCGTGCTCCGGATCCGGTCGCAGCTGACGGGAAGCATCCCCGTTGTCGCCGTTACTCAGGCAACAATCAGGGACGCGGAGCCCGAGGATGCCGTTGAACCCGGAAAGCCCCTGAAGAACCCGCTTCCCCAGCCTGAATCCGGTCTGAGGAAGAAACTGAGGCAGGCCTCCATGTTCATGGCGGAGATCGCGGGGGATACTTTTCCGGAGACATTTCCTTCCGGCGATTTCTCTTCCTGCGCAAATCCTGAGGAAGCCGCAGGCAAAACTGTTCCTCTGAGTAAGGAAGCCGGCTTGAAGGAATTTGACCTGTCCATAGGGGAGAACGACGATTTTGATCTTAAATAGCTCCGCTCCATAGAAACAGATTTAACGACAGAATTTATCAGCGCATAAGTTTTCGCTTTAGTGGAAGACTTATGCGTTTTGCCGCAAAGGCGGCAGGAGGAATATGGCTTCATCCGGCACCGGTTCATCAAGGAAAACAAGTTCACAGGGAAATGCCCGCAGGTCAGGCTCTGCTGCCTCTTCCCGGGGCAGGAGTTCCGGCAGCTCCGGGGCAAAAAAAGGAGCATCCGCATCAAAGCGGACTGCGGCGGAGAATAAAAGCCGCCCTGCTGCCTCTTCCCGGAGCAGTGCGCGCGGCCGGGTGATGAACATTGACGACCGCAGCGATCTCCATGAGGATCTCATTCTCATCCTTCTCCTTGCGGGAATGGCATTTGTTTTCCTCTCCAATTTCGGCATTCTCGGCATAGTAGGAAAGACAGTAAGCAGCGTCATGTTCGGGCTGTTCGGCTTTCCCGCCTGGATCATGCCCTTTTTCGTGTTCTTTGCCTTTGCTTTCTACTATTCCAACCGGGGAAGCATGAAGGCGCAGAGGAGACTCATCTGTGCGGTTATTCTTCTTGTCTGTTTCGGCATCATATGTGAACTGATCTCCGGAAATCTGTCCGATCATCCCCTGTACAGCGTGAAGGATATTTATTCCCGCTGCAGCGAGACCCGCCTGGGAGGTGGAGCGATCGCAGGTTCACTCTGCTTCCTTCTTTATCATTTCATGAAACAGGTCGGCACCATACTGGTGGTGATTGTTATTGTTCTGCTCTGCGTCATTGTGCTTACGGACCAGTCCCTTGTGGAGCTGATCCGGGACAAGAGCGAGGACCTGAGGGAGAGCACCCTGGCGCGCAGAGAAGCAAGGGATTATTACAGATCCTATTACGGCGGGGAGGAAGAGGAAGAAGAGGAGCCGGATCCGGAAGAGGAGATGGCCAGAAGGCAGGAGAGGGCCCGCTTAAGCTATGAGGAGCGCATGGCCAGAAGGGAAGCTTTAAGGCAGAGAGAGGAAGTGGAAGAGGCGCGCCGCCTCGAGGAGAGGGACCGCCGGATCAGGCAGCGCGAGGAGCAGCGCAGGCTCCGGGCAGAGGAACAGGCACGCCGCGAAGAGGAGAGGCGGCTTGCCCTAGAGGAGAGGGACAGGATTGCCCGGGAGAAGGAGGAGCAGCGCCTCGCTGAAGCGCAGAGGATCCGGGAGGAGCGCGAGGAGCGGGAGAACGAGGAAGTGCTCCAGAAGGTCCCCGTCTACAGCGGTTCGCTTGAGGCGACAACAATTGTCCCGCCCGGGACAGCGGACCAGGAAAGCACGGAACAGCCCGCGCCGTATCCTGAAGAGGATTATGCCGAGTATTACGGCGAAGACAGCAGCGCGGATGGCGCAGGCGAAGCCGGAACAGCAGACGGATCAGATAGTGAGACTGTGCAGGATTACGGAATGGCCGCATCTGCTTCGGGGGATATGCCTTCCGGCACAGAGGAAACCGGCACGGACAGCCGCCCCGGAAGGCTTTACAGCATTGGCGGCGACCTTCATGAGATCACCGTCGATTCCGCGGATTACCGAAGCATATCTGTCATCGCCGATGCGTCCAGGCCGGATCCGGAGGAGCAGCGCTACTCCGGAATCGGTATACCTATGCCCGCGCAGAGCAGCCCGAATTTCACCTCCGATGAATTTGCGGAGAGAATCTTCCGGGAGAGCGTGAGGGGAACCCTGGAGCATGATCAGCAGGTCAATGTCGAACCGCTGCCGGTTCATGCTGCAAATGAGGCGATTCATGTGACCGGACCGGCGAAGGAGCATCCTTCCCTTAATACCGGCGGAATGGATCCGGTTATGTCCGCCGCGCGGACAGACACATTGTCCGCTGCTTCTGTCCGTCCGGATGAGGCAGCGGAGAAAAATGACATTCCGCTTCAGCCGGAGGAAAGCGGAAGCAGCTTCCGCAGTGCAAATGTGATTCCCTTCCCGGGAAGAAGGACACCGGTGCGCTACAGCGCAGAACTCACGGAAATACTGCCCGAGGATCCCGGGATGGAGAGCAGTACTCCGGATCCCGGCATGGAGGAGGCGGATTTCTTCGGCGGCGGGACTGCGGAAGAGAAAATCCCTGCGGGAGATGTGCTTTCTGC
>OMSM01000540.1 GCA_900313745.1 uncultured Lachnospiraceae bacterium | reverse complement strand
CATCGCGTTCGAGGCGGGGAAGAACACGATCAAGCTGTATATCATGAACGGCCTTCCGACCGAGACCGATGAGGATATCGCCGGGATCGCGGAACTGGCCAAGACCGTGGCGGACCACTACTACCGCACTCCGGGGCACGCCAAACGTCCCCCGACCGTGACCGTGTCCGTGGCCTGCTTCGTGCCCAAGCCCTTTACGCCGTTCCAGTGGGAACCGCAGGATACCATCGAGAACCTCTCCCGCAAGCAGCAGCTGCTCCTGGAGATCATCAAGCCGGACAAACGCATCCGCTACCAGTACCACGACGCAAGAGTCTCCCGCATCGAGGCCGTGCTGGCCCGGGGCGACCGGAGAGTGGGACGGGCGCTCGAAGAAGGCCTCAAAGCCGGATTCCGCTTCGACGCCTGGGACGAGTTCTTCGATTACGACAAATGGCTGGAGGCCTTTGACAAAGCGGGCATCGATCCCGCGTTCTACGCCAACCGGACCTACGACGAGGACGAGGTCCTCGCCTGGGATGTGATCGCGCCGGGCGTCCGCAAGGAGTTCCTGCTTCGCGAGAAGCATCTGGCCTATGAGGGTAAAACCACGCGCAACTGCATGGAGCACTGCTCGGGATGCGGCGCCGGAGACTGGGAAGGAGAGCTGACATGGTGTCCCAAACGCAAAAAGACCTAGGCGCTCCCGCAGGACCCTTCCTGCGCTTTTCCGGGGAACCGCTGGAGGATTTTAGGACCGTACGGGTCCGCTTCCGCAAGACCGGGAGCCTATCCTACATCTCCCATCTGGACCTGCAGAGGGTGATGATGCGCATCCTGGTCCTCGGCGGGATCCCGATGTGGTACACCCAGGGCTTCAACCCGCACGCCAAGGTGGTGTTCGCGCTGCCGCTCCCGGTAGGGGTGGAGAGCGAATGTGAGCTGATGGACCTGCGGATCTGCCGGGACGTGCCCTGCGAGGAACTCCGGGACCGGCTCAACGCCGTCCTGACCGACGAGATGAAGGTGAAGGAGATCTACATCCCGGAGCGCAAGTTCCAGGAGATCGACTCGGCGGACTACGCGTTCACCTTCCGGGGCGGAAGGATCTCGGAAACGAGTGCCAAGGAAGCCGAAGCGGTCCTCCTCGATCCCGGACGCAAAGTGCTCAAGAAAGGCAAAAACGGGGATAAGGAGATCTACCTTGCGCCCCATCTGCGCCGCTTAAATGTGGAGAGCACGGACGGGGAACTCCGGCTGTATGTGAATATGCCGGCCGGAGGGGACCGGGAGACGCTCAGCCCGTTGCACGTGTCCCAGACCCTTCTCGACACCCTTGACTGGTATGATTCCGCCATAGAGGCGGACTATACCGTGACTCGACTGCACATCCGGGACGACCGGATGCGCGAATTCCGCTAAACTGGAGGTAAATGTAATGAACGGACGTACGAAAGCCAGCTTTGTGCTGATGAGCCTCTTTACGGCGGGCGGACTGTTCTTTGACGTGATGGCGATCTCGCTCGTGGTCTCCCTGTACTCCGCCAAGCACGCGGAGAACCTGGGTGAGGCCGTGGGCCTCGTCTTTGTGGCGCTGTTCGAGGTCATCTTCATCCTCATGATGGTGGGCGGTTCCATTCTCTCGCACGGCATTTCCTGCCTGGTCTATGCGATCAACCGCCATAAGCTGACCGAAGGCGGAGCCAAACGGGCCCTGTTCATCATCTGTATGGTGGGACTGGGGATCATGGCGGCGGAGATCATCGCCGTGACCGTATGGATCATCGTCAACAACGCGGCGTCGGCAAGCTCCAGCGCCGCAAACGCGGAGACCGCGACGGAGACCGCGGCCCGCATGCTGTCCTTAGGATTCTGATGACATCTGACCGGCGGGATTCGGCCTTAGGCAGCCTGTATCCCCCGGCCTTAAGAAAGTGACAAATTGTGAAACGGAAGAATTATTTCTTTGGCAAATATTATAAGTTTATAAGCGATGACGGCTATACCTTTGCCCTGATCGTGAGCTATGCCAACGAGGGCGACATGCTCCAACTGGTGACGCCGGGAAAAGGATACTTCATCGAGGACACGAAATCCGTATCCATAGAAGGGGACACGTTGAAGATCTGCATCGAGCAGGAGGGCATTTCCCTCAAGGGTGCCCTGACTCTGGGCGAACTCCATCCCTTGAGCAAGCCTGTGATGGGCCCGTTTGCCCATCTGCCGATGGAGTGCCGGCACGAGATCTATTCCATGTACCATACCGTGAACGGGACGCTTACCCTGAACGGTGACCGGGAGTT
>OMSM01000345.1 GCA_900313745.1 uncultured Lachnospiraceae bacterium | reverse complement strand
TCGCCGATCGCGTGGATCACCTCCTCATTGATGATCACCGCCTGGGAGAATCTCTCTCCGCCGTGCACCACGCGGTGCCCGACCGCATCGATTTCACTTAAGGACCGGATCACGCCGACCTTCTCGTCCGTAAGTTTGGCAATTACTGCGGATATAGCCTCGCTGTGAGTGGGCATCGGAACCTTCTCGCTGACCTTGTCCCCTCCGGCAGGCGTATGGTTGATCACGGAATTGTCCGCATCACCGATGCGCTCGCAGAGTCCCTTGGCGCTTACCTTCTCCGAGACGCTGTCGATCAGCTGATACTTAAGCGATGAGCTTCCGCAGTTAATAACCAGTACATTCATTGCAGTTTCCTTTCTGATACTTGTTCACCACAAGCAACCCGGGATTAATAGCTCTTACCCCAGTATACCATTTTTGCTGCGCTTTTCCCGCAGCAGACACAGGTTCCGGCGATCTCCTCCTGCTCGAAGGGGATGCAGCGGCTTGTCACGCCGTAATCTTCCTTGATCTTTTCCTCGCACTCCCTGCTTCCGCACCACATGGCCTTGACAAAACCAGTCTTCTCCGCGAAGGTTTTCTCAAACTCCTCCTTATCGCGGGCGACATAGGTGTGGGCCTCGAGATGGGCGGCTGCGCGCTCGAGCATCTCGCGCTGCATGAGCTCAAGAACCTCGCCCACCTTCTCCGGGATTGCGCCGATTTCGCACTCGATCTTCTCCCTGGTGTCCCTGCGGACGATCACGGCTTTTCCTGCCTCGATATCCTTGGGGCCGATCTCTACGCGCAGCGGAATACCGTTCATCTCCTGCTCGGCGAACTTGAATCCCGGGCTCTTGTCGGAGTCGTCCACCTTCACGCGGAAATTGGACAGCGCTTCAGCGATGCGGCCGGCGGTCTCAAGGACACCTTCCTTTCGCTGCTGGATCGGAATGACCGTCACCTGAACCGGGGCAATGCGCGGAGGCAGCACCAGTCCGGAGTCGTCGCCGTGAACCATGATCAGCGCGCCGATAACCCTGGTGGACATGCCCCAGGAAGTCTGGTGGACGTACTTCATCTTGTTGTCCTTGTCCGTGAAGGTGATATCGTAGGCCTTCGCGAACTTGTCTCCGAAGTAATGGCTCGTACCGGACTGCAGCGCCCTGCCGTCGTGCATCAGTGCCTCAACGGTATACGTCGCCTCGGCACCGGCGAATTTCTCCTTATCGGTCTTGCGGCCCTTCACCACCGGAATCGCACAGTCCTCCGCCAGGAAATCGGCGTAGACGTTAAGCATCTGCTGCGTGCGCTCCTCCGCCTCCTCCGCGGTGGCATGAATGGTGTGGCCCTCCTGCCAGAGGAATTCCCTGGAGCGGAGGAAAGGACGGGTCTCCTTCTCCCAGCGGACCACCGAGCACCACTGGTTGTAAAGTCTCGGCAGATCGCGGTAGGAATGGACGTCCTGGGCGTAGAAATCCGAGAACAGGGTCTCCGAGGTCGGGCGCACGCAGAGGCGCTCCGTCAGAGGCTCCGTCCCGCCCGAGGTGACCCATGCGACCTCCGGCGCAAAGCCCTGCACGAGCTCACCCTCCTTGGCCATCAGCGCCTCGGGCACCAGAAGGGGCATATATACGTTCTGCACGCCGGTCGCCTTAAAGCGGGCGTCCAGCAGCTTCTGGATATTCTCCCAGAGCGCGTACCCCGCGGGCTTGAACACGATGAAGCCCTTAATATTGGAATACGCAACGAGGTTGGCTTTCACCACAACGTCGGTGTACCACTGGGCGAAGTCCACATCTCTCGAGGTGACCTGTTCCACGAATTTCTTGTCGTCTGCCATTGCAAACCTCCATGTTATGTTTGTTCAGATATCCTGTACGCCGGGAGCGATGCTTCCGCTCTGATCCTGTCCGTTCAGCCGGTTCATCGCCGAGAAAATCGCCCTGACGGAAGCCCTGGTAATGTTGGAGCTCACGCCGACACCGTAGGTGACCGTTCCCTGTTCCATATCCATCATGTGGATGTAGGCGGCCGCCTGGGAATCGGAGCCCGAGGTCAGCGCGTGCTCGGAGTAGTCCAGAATCCGGTAATCCCTGTTGAGATTCTCCCTCAGTCCCCTGCGGACGGCGTCCAGAGGGCCGTTGCCGACGGCGTCAAAACTCTTCTCGTCGCCGTGATCAGTATATATGACCGTGACCTTCGTGTCGAAGGGATTCTTCTCGCTCTCATCCTGCACGCCGGAGAGATCCTCGACATGAAGCTTGCGGAAGTGCAGGGGCTCCTTCTGGTTGATGTACTCCTCGCGGAAAGCGTCCATGATCTGTCCGGGGGACACCTCACCCTGTTTCTCGCTCATGCTCTGGATAACGTCCGCGAACTCGCGGTGCATGCCCTTCGGCAGCTTGAAGCCGAAGTAGTTTTCCATGACGAAGGCCACACCGCCCTTGCCGGACTGGGAATTGATCCGGACGATGGGCTCGTACTGGCGGCCGATGTCCGCGGGGTCGATGGGAAGATACGGAACCTCCCAATATTCGTTTTTCCTCTCCTTCATCGCCGCAACTCCCTTGTTGATCGCGTCCTGATGGGATCCGGAGAACGCGGTGAAAACCAGCTTGCCTGCGTACGGATGACGCGCGTCGATGGGCATTTTGGTGCAGCGCTCGTACACATCGATGATCTCATTGACGTTCTCGATCTCCAGGCCGGGATCCACTCCCTGGGAGAACATGTTGTAAGCAATATTGAGGACGTCGACGTTGCCCGTGCGCTCACCGTTGCCGAAGAGGGTCCCCTCGACACGCTCCGCGCCTGCAAGGATCGCGAGCTCCGAGGAGGCCACGCCGGTTCCTCTGTCGTTGTGCGGGTGCACGCTGAGGATGATGCTGTCCCGGTCCTCAAAGTGCCGGTTCATCCACTCAATGCGGTCGGCGAAGACGTTAGGCGTCGTCATCTCGACGGTGGAAGGAAGGTTGATGATGATCTTGTTGTCCGGCGTCGCGCCCCACTCCTTCTGTACCGCGGTGCAGACCTCGAGCGCATATTCCAGCTCTGTTCCGGTGAAGCTCTCCGGGGAGTACTCAAGCCTTAAGTTTCCGTCGAAGTCCTTCATCCCCTCCTTAACCCACTTCGTGCCCTGGATCGCGATCCCGGTGATCTCGTCCATGCCTGCGTGGAAAACCACATCGCGCTGAAGTGTGGATGTGGAGTTGTAGATATGGAAAATTACGTTTTTGCAGCCGCGGATAGACTCGAATGTGCGGTCTATCTGCTCCTTTCTGCACTGGGAGAGGACCTGTACCCAGACGTCATCGGGAATCCTGTTCTCGTCCACAAGGCGGCGGAGGAAATCATACTCAATCTGGCTGGCCGACGGGAAACCGATCTCGATCTCCTTGAAGCCCAGCTTCACCAGGAGGTCGAACATCTCGAGTTTCTCCGAGACCACCATGGGATCAATAAGGGCCTGGTTGCCGTCCCTTAAGTCAACGCTGACCCAGACGGGAGCCTTGGTGATCTCCTTGTCGGGCCAGGTGCGCCCGGGGAAATCGACAACGGGATTCTTACGATAACGCTTTACATTTAACATATCCATACCTCGCTGAGGCAAAACCGTGAATACGGTTTTGCCGAATGCGGCACCCGGTGCGTATGCACCGATGGTGCCGTTTGAAAATCCTGCATCAGCAGGATTCTCAAACTAGTTCCTCCTCATAAAAAAAGCAGCCCGATTACGGACTGCCCTCTTTCCTGCCTTAAGTCTGAGGATGGCT
>OMSM01000151.1 GCA_900313745.1 uncultured Lachnospiraceae bacterium | reverse complement strand
GTCGAGGCCGGGAGCGTCGCCTCGTTCGACTATGTCCAGTACGGAATCAAGCGCGCCCTCGAGGAGGTCCCCTCGTCAAAACTGATCAACGGAATTCCGTTTTACACCAGGCTGTGGAAAAAAAGCTCCGACGGAGGCCTGACCTCCGAGGCACTCGACATGATGACGGCAAACGCGTTCGTGGCCAACCATGCGCTGACGCCGGAGTGGGACGGCTTCACCTGCCAGAACTACGTGCGTCTGGAGGAGGGAGGAACGCTTTACCAGATGTGGCTGGAGGACGCGGAATCCATTGAGGCGAAGCTTTCCCTCATGCGGTCCTATGAGCTCGCGGGCGTCGCGGAATGGAAGCTTTCGCAGGAGACGCCGGACGTCTGGGATGTGATCGAGCGGTATATGAACGGCGGGGAGCTGGTTATAAAGTGAAGACAGAGTATGTATTCCTGACGGAGGAGACGGCGGAGAACTCAGGGGAAATCCGAAGGGCCGGCGAAATCATAAAAAGCGGGGGGCTTGTGGCCTTTCCCACCGAGACGGTCTACGGCCTGGGCGGGGACGCGCTGAATCCTGCCTCATCAGCGAAGATCTACGCCGCGAAGGGCAGGCCGTCAGACAACCCGCTGATCGTGCATATCGCGGACTTAAAGGACGCGGAGTTCATTGCGGAGGACATCCCGGATGCCTTCTTCAAGCTTGCGGATGCTCTCTGGCCGGGACCGCTCACTATGATCGTGAAGAAATCAGGTGCGGTTCCCTATGAGACCACCGGGGGACTGGATACGGTGGCAATACGCTTCCCGTCCAACCGGATCGCCCAGGCGCTTATCCGGGCAGGAGGGGGATTCATCGCCGCGCCGAGCGCCAACAGGTCCGGCCGGCCGTCGCCGACGATGGCACAGTACTGCAGGGAGGATCTGGACGGCCTTGTGGAGATGATCATCGACGGCGGACAGGTGGGGATAGGCGTGGAGTCCACCATCGTCGATCTCACGGAGGGGGAGCCGACGCTCTTGAGGCCGGGATATGTCACGCCCGGAATGCTGAAGGAAATACTGGGCGGTCTTTCGGTAGATCCGACCATTTACGGGAATGAAACCTCCGCGAGGCCGAAGGCGCCCGGCATGCGTTACCGGCACTATGCTCCTTCCGGGGAGCTGACAATCGTCGAGGGCAGCACGGAAAATGTGGTATCATATATTAACGAAGCGGTCCTTGAAGCGAAAAAGGCCGGGAAGAAAACCGGTGTAATCTGCGCTGAGGAGACGGCACCGCTCTACGGTGCGGACCGGGTTTTCATCACAGGGAAGCGCGGGGACGAAGAAGCTGCGGCGAGGGAACTCTTCCGGATACTGAGGATGAGCGACGACGAGCATCTCGAGGTGATCTACGCGGAGGCGTTCGGCAGCGAAGGCCTGGGACTTGCTCTCATGAACCGGATGATCAAGGCCGCGGGCCACAGAATTGTCAGGGTTTGACAGCCCCGCGGCCGGATTCCGCAGGGGCGGTCTCGTAAGGAGGATGAGGTTATGATAGCGATCGGAAGCGATCACGGCGGATTTGATCTCAAGACGGCGGTTATCGCCCATCTTAAGGAGCGGGGATTCGAGATAAAGGATTTCGGCTGCTATGACAAAAACTCGGTGGACTATCCGGTGTACGGCCATGCTGTCGCCGAGGCGGTGGCCTCCGGCGAGTGCGAGAAGGGAATCGTGATCTGCACCACGGGTATCGGGATCTCCATCACCGCGAACAAAACTCCGGGCATCCGCTGCGCGCTCTGCACGGATACCACAATGGCGAAGATGACAAGACTGCACAATGACGCGAACGTGCTGGCGATGGGAGGAGGCCTGACAGGGCCGTTCCTTGGCTGCGAAATAGCCGACGTGTTTCTTGACACGCCTTTCTCCGGTGAGGAGAAGCACGCGCGCCGCATCGGCGAGATAGAGAAGTGACGGAGGTGCCCGGAGGACATGCCGTTTTCCGGGCTGTATTCCGCTGCATGTAATAAATTCATACAGGAGGAAGATATGTCTACTGTAACGATCATGGACCACCCGCTGATTCAGCACAAGATCGGCCTTATCCGCCAGAAGGAAACCGGAACCAGGGATTTCCGCGAGACGATCGGCGAGATAGCAATGCTCATCTGCTATGAGGCGACCAGGCACCTGGAACTGGATGATGTGGAAATCGAGACTCCCATCACGAAAACTGTCGTAAAGCAGCTTAAGGGCAAGAAGCTTGCCATCGTTCCCATTCTCCGCGCCGGACTTGGGATGGTTGACGGAATGCTGACGCTTATCCCCTCGGCGAAGGTCGGGCATATCGGCCTTTACCGTGATCCCGAGACGTTAAAGCCTGTCGAGTACTACTGCAAGCTGCCGGCGGACTGCGCGAACAGAGAAGTTTTTGTCGTTGATCCCATGCTGGCGACCGGCGGTTCTTCCGTAGCGGCAATCGAAATGCTCAAACAGCACGGCTGCCGGAAGATCCATTTCATGTGCATCATCGCCGCTCCTGAGGGCGTCAAAGCCCTGACCGAGGCGCATCCGGACGTTGACCTCTATATCGGGGCACTGGACGACCATCTGAACGATCACGGCTACATCGTCCCCGGTCTTGGCGATGCAGGCGACCGCATCTTCGGTACAAAATAATGCCTAAACGGACAGATTATATTTCATGGGACGAGTATTTCATGGGTGTGGCAATGCTCGCCGGGATGCGCTCCAAGGACCCGAATACTCAGGTGGGTTCCTGCATCATCAGCGGGAATCACAAGATTCTCTCCATCGGCTACAACGGGCTTCCCGCAGGCTGTTCCGATGATGATTTTCCCTGGGAGCGCGAGGGGGAGAGCACGCTGGATACGAAATATCCGTTTGTCACGCACAGCGAGCTCAATGCCATACTGAATTACCGGGGCGGAAGCCTGGAAGGCGCGACGATCTATGTCTCGCTCTTTCCCTGCAGCGAATGTGCGAAAGCGATCATCCAGTCAGGGATAAAGCGGATCGTTTACGGCAGTGACAAGTATGCCGGGACAGAGAACAACATCGCTTCCAAGAGGCTTCTTGACGCCGCAGGCGTTGCCTATGACCAGTACCAAGCCACAGGTAGGCGTATTGAGATTACTTTGTAGACTGCTGCGATCCGGAAAAGCTCAGGCCGGACGCAGGCATTCAACTGAATACCGGCTGGCCGCGGTTATCGTCGCGGCGGCAGTATCGGCGGCACTTGTGCCGCCGATTCTTTCCAGTGCTTCAAAAGAGACGGAGGAAGCCCTGCAGAACGCCAGGGAAGAGGCGCAGAACACGGAGAACGCCATCGGCGCGAACGAGGAGAACATAGACGCGCTGACGAATACCCAGAACACCCTGCAGGGGGAACTGAACCAGCTGAACACGCAGCTCGGCGAGGTAAGCGCCAATCTGGAGAAGCTGGAGGGGGAAATCGCGGAGAAGAACGCGGAGATCCAGAGCGCGATGGAGGCGCTGGAGGAGGCGGAGAACACCGCGGACGCCCAGTACGAGGCGATGAAGAAGCGCCTCCAGTACATGTACGAGCACGGGCAGTCTTCCAGCATCGAGATGTTTATCGGATCAGCGAGCTTCGCCGAGTTCCTCAACTGGTCCGACTACCTCGAGGCGCTCTCCGACTACGACCAGCGCATGCTGGACCGCTACATCGAGTCGAAAGAATCCGTGGCGGAGCATCAGGCAAAACTTCTCTCGGAGCAGACGGCGCTGGAGGACCTCAAGGACGAGGCAAAGGCGGAGCAGGCAAGGGTGAACGGGCTGGTAAATGCAACGTCCGGCCGTATCAGTGCGTATGCAAGCCAGATTGCCGACGCGGAGGCCTATTCGGACGCCTTAAAGGAGCAGCTTGACGCGCAGAACGCCGAGGTCGCCGCACTGGAGAAAAAGCTTGCAGAGGAGCGGAGACTGGAAGCCCTCTCCCGCGCCTCCGCATGGAGAGATATCTCCGAGGTCACCTTCGCCGAGGGCGACAGGTATCTTCTTGCAAACCTTATTTACTGCGAGGCGGGAAATCAGCCCTATGACGGGCAGGTCGCGGTCGGTGCGGTCGTGATGAACCGTGTTATGTCGGGAGCTTTTCCGGATACGATAGTCGGGGTGATCTATCAGTACAATCAGTTCGAGCCCGTGTCGACCGGAAGGCTGGCGCTGGCTCTGGCGAGGGACGACGCGACACCCGCGTGCTATGCCGCCGCGGATGCTGCGATGGCGGGGCAGACGACAGTGAGTGACTGTATCTTCTTCAGAACACCCATACCCCAGATAAATCCCCGCTACGTAATCGGCGGTCATATTTTCTACTGACGGACAGGAACAGGATCCGGGAAAACCGGTTTTGGAAAGTTTTTCCGGGTGTCACCCGGTGATTTCTTCGAGCGGCTTTATAAGCTCACGGAAGTGATTCTTGTAGATCGTGTCCAGAAGGGAGTTTACGCGGACGAGACAGCGTTCCAGAGCCCGGCTGTCGATAAGCCCCCGGGCGTGAGCTTCAGCCAGCTCGTCCAGATCAAGCAGGCGCGTCCTTCCGTCGGGATAGACGACGATGTCTGCGAGAAGGTCGGTCATGACGAGTTTTTTTCCCTCGTCACCGAACACAAAGTCCATGATGTCACAGTACCAGCATAAGAGCTCTCCATCCGGTTTTATCAGCCTGCTTACCCGGAAGCCCTTGTCAAGGAAGCAGCAGGAATATCCTCTGGAGAAGTCGTTGCGGGGATGGAGCACGTTCCATGAGGTTATGATCAGGTTGTCGTCGAAGTGAAGCACAACATCGCTTCGCAGGCAGACAGTCTCCTCAGGAATGAATCGCTTGCGGTAAAGAATGGGCGGTTCCTTTGTCATGCAAACCCTCCATGCAGGAGCTGATTACTGTAAAAAAGGAAAATTGTTAGAAAAATCTTAGCACCACGGACGAAAAAGTCAATGCGAAATACGATATTACGTCTGATTTACGGAGTGGCCGTATTTATCGCCGCTGTCTTCCTCTTCGAGCACACGATCAGCAGATCGGGTGAGGGAATGACGGGCGAGGTGAGCGGCTGCTCCTTTCCATATATGGTTCTCGACGTCGGGGGAGAGAAGGTGGACGTGCTGTACGGGGAGGCCAGGGAGGCCGATCCTGTGCGCATCCGTCCGCTGCTGCTCCCGCTCTCCGGGGACAGAACGCTGGAGGCTACTCTGTTCGCGGAGAATGCGCAGGTACGCGGGGCGAGATATGAGCTGAGGAGCATCGACGGAGCGAGACTGATTGAGGACGGGACGATCGACCTTTTCCCTGAGGGAGACGGCAGGTACGGGATCACAACAGCGTTCAATTCCCTTATAAACACGGGGATGGAGTATCTTCTGAAGATCGTCGTCTCCGCGGACGGCAGAGATCTGAACTACTACGTCAGAGTGATGGAGACCGACCTGGATGAGGTTCTCTCCATGCTGGACTTCGCAAGGCAGTTCCACCGCGGGGCACTCGACAGAAAAGGGCAGGACAGTGTCGTGCCCTACATCGAGACCGAGCCGGACGGGCCCGACGGAGATTACGGCTCGGTGAACATCCACAGCAGCTACGCAACCATCACATACGGACAGCTGGATCCCGTGGAACTCATGGAGCCGGCGATATCGATCCTCGATCTGAGGCGGAATATTGCCCTTCTGGAGATGCGGTATCTGGTCAGCGTGAGTACCGCCGGCACGACGTCGTATCTTGAGTGCAGGGAGAGTTTCCGCCTGCGGAAAGGGCAGGAAAGGGTATATCTCCTGGAGTATGACCGGACGATGGAGCAGGTATTCGATCCCGCATCCGGCTTCGCGGCGGAAGACGACAGCCTGAGACTGGGCATACTGCCCGGATCCCCGGAGATTGTCTGCAGCGACGGCGGGGCCGCGTTTGCCTTTGTACAGGCCGGGCGGCTCTACGCGGTGATGCCGGGAAGCAGCCAGGTGACCGCGGTTTACGCCGCGGACGCGCCGGGAGACACGGATCTTAGAAGTTTTCACAGGGACTGCAGGATAGACATATTAAACGTAGATGAGGGCGGAAACGTCTTCTTCGCCGTGAGCGGCTATATGAACCGCGGCGCGCACGAGGGGGAGACGGGGATATATGTCGCCTCCTGCAGCGCCGCCTACAGAACGGTGGAGGAGCTCATCTTCATTCCCTTCGAGGGGTCGGCCGAGCTTCTCATGTCCGAGACAGGACAGCTGATCTATCACAACAGCGGGGATTATCTCTACACCTTCATCGACGGAAGAATACTCCGGATCCGGCTTGCGGACAGAAGCATCGAGGTCATCGCGGAGGGACTGACGGAGGGAGAGGTCTGTTTCTCCGGGAGCAGGCGCATGGCTGCCTTTCTTAAGGAAGCCGACAGTGCGGAGGGGGAGAGCGGGGCAAAACTCGTGCTCTATGATTTCAGCATGGACCGCGCCCAGGAGATCGCCGCCGGTGAGGGAGAAGCAATCCGGCCCCTGGAGTTCATCGGCGAGGACCTGATGTACGGCATCGGCAGACATACCGACCAGGCGGGCGGCGCCGGGGTTACCGGCCGCTTCCTCATGTACAGCCTGAATATCGTCGATTATGCGCTGAACCGGCAGACCCATTATGAAGCGCCGGGTTTCTTCGTGGTCTCCGCGGAGGTCTCGGACGGCATGGTCACGCTGAAGCGCGTAAAGGAACAGGAAAACGGCCGCTTTGCCGGTGCGGAGGACGATCAGATCCTTCTCGCAAGGGAGGGAGAAAGCGGAGCGGCACAGGTGACCGCGGCGCAGGATGAGATTCTCGGGCGGATTTACAATGTCCGTGCAAAGGGAATGAGGCAGGACGCGGCAAGGCTTATCGAGCCCAGGCTGCAGATTATCGAGGAGCCGAGGACCAGAACTGTCGAAGGCGCGAGGCCCGAGGGATACCTCGTCTACAGCGCCGGGAGCGTGTCGGGATACTACGCGGATGCCTCGGAGGCCGTTGCGGCGGCGGAGCGCTCACGCGGGACGGCAGTGGACATGCACGGCCACAGTATATGGAGCAGGGTCAGCCGCAGCGAGCGCAATCAGATTATGGCCATCCGGGGAAGCACTGCTCCGGCGGGGACGGGCGCGCTGGATGCCTGTGCGGCGACCATGTCGGACTTCCTGGGAGGAGGTCCCGTTGAGGGAACCGCTTCGGATGCGGAGGAGGCGGTGCGGCTTCTTGAAGGGGCTCTGCCGGAAGCGGAGGTTATCCGGCTTGACTGGTGCAGCCTGGACGATGTGCTTTACTACGTGGACATGGAAGTGCCCGTGATTGCGCTGACGGAGGCGTATACCGGGGGAGAAGCCCCCACGGCAGGTTCCGGCGGGGAGGATGAGGAGCAGTTCTCTGGTCCGAAGCCCGTAAACGGGGCTTACCTGATCGTCGGATTCAACGAGCAGATCATCGTGGTCGTCGACCCCGCGACCGGCGAGCTTCGCAGGGTGAACAAAACAAAAGCCGCCGATGAGCTTTCGCTCACCGGCAGCTATATCACCTGTCTGTTCTTTTAAGCTTTGCGCCGGCCCCTGTTCTTCAGGGGGCTGTACCGTCCGGAAAAAGAAAGAAACGGCAGCATTGGAGACGCGCGGATTATTCCGCGCGTTCCTTGTTTTCGTTGTACTTCGCCACAGCGTTCTGGATGCGGTCGCTGGGATTTAAGAGATCGCTGATGGAGCTGTCGTGGTTCAGGGTGTCGATGATGTATGCGATGTACTTGCTCATGTCGCAGCTGACATACCAGGGGCGCTCCAGCAGCTCGGGAGACTGGTAGATCAGGTTTGTCGTAAACACGCCGGAGATAATGCCGTCCGCGTAGGCTTTGTCGAAGGTGCTCAGCCCGCCAGTGAAGAGACCGAAGGTGGAGAAGAGGAAGATGCGGGTGGCCTTTCTGTCCTTAAGTGCCTGTGCGACCTCGAGGGCACTCTCGCCCGAGGAGATCATGTCGTCGACGATGATTACATCCTTGCCCTCGACGGAGCTTCCCAGGAATTCATGCGCGACGATGGGGTTGCGGCCGTTGACCACACGGGTGTAATCTCTGCGCTTGTAGAACATGCCCATGTCCAGGCCGAGGACGTTGGCGATGTAGACCGCGCGGCTCATTCCGCCCTCGTCCGGGCTGATGATCATCATGTGGTCGGAATCAATTGTAAGGTCCGGCACGGTCTTCAGCAGGGCCTTGATGAACTGGTACGCGGGCTGAACCGTCTCAAACCCGCTTAAGGGGATGGCGTTCTGTACGCGGGGGTCGTGGGCATCGAAGGTGATGATGTTGTCCACACCCATGCGGACAAGCTCCTGAAGAGCGAGGGCGCAGTCGAGGGATTCCCTTGAGGTGCGCTTGTGCTGCCTGCCCTCGTAGAGGAAGGGCATGATCACCGTGATGCGCCTGGCCTTGCCGCCGACGGCGGCAATGATGCGCTTCAGGTTCTGGTAGTGGTCATCGGGGGACATGTGGTTGAGCTCGCCGAAGAGCTTGTAGGTCATGCTGTAGTTCACGACGTCAACCATGATGTAAAGATCCATTCCGCGGACGGATTCCCGGAGTATTCCCTTGCCTTCACCCGAGCCGAACCTGGGTACGTCGCCCTTGACGATGTAGGTCGGGCGCTGGTAGCCGGCAAAGGCCAGAGAGTTTTTGTGCTCGCTTTCGCGCTCCGCGCGCCACTTGGTAAGGTAGAAATCCACCTTTTCACCCATGTCGGCGCATCCCGCAAGAGGGATAAGACCGAGGGTGCCTACGGGAATGCTCTCGAGATCCCGTTTTTCCTCGCGCCTGCTGATCGGTTGCTGCTGATCCATTTCTGCCTCCTGAGTTTTTGGCTGTGAATGTGCTGAGAGTATTGCGGCGGTCACCGCAGGCTGCCGGACCTGCGCTTTTTCTGTACGCGGATGTCAAATCCGGTGATGTGGAAGATATCGTAAGCGCTGACTATACGCGAAAAAACCCGGTCGGAATACCGGTTCTGCAGCTCCTCCATGGAGAGGTTAGTCGATATGACGGTGGGTTTTCTCCGGAGGATCCGCTCGTTGATCAGAGTAAACAGTGCGCTGGCAACCAGGCTGTTGTTGAACTCCGTGCCCAGGTCGTCGATGATGAGCAGGTCCGCACTGTAGATGTCCTCGGTAAATTCGGCAAATTCCTCCTTCGTCCTGTAGTCGAAGGAAAGCTTCGCGATTTTGTCGAAAAGGCCGGACGCGGAGAAGTAGATCACCTCGCGGCCCTGTTTTAGTAATTCTGCGGCGATGCAGTGGGACAGGAAGGATTTGCCGGTGCCCACCGTGCCGTAGAGATAGAGATTCCGGAAGCTGGTTCCGAAATCTGAAGCAAAACTGCGGGAAGCCTCTTCCGCTTTCACAAAGCGCGCGAGGTCCTCGCCCTGATAATAGCTGTGGGAGAGTGTGCCGAAATTATTGTTTTTAACCTGTTCGCGGATGTGGGACTGGTCGTAGAGAATTTCGATTTCCTTCTGGCGGAGGCAGTGGCACTTTTCAAAGCCGATGTAGCCGGTGTCTCTGCAGTCGGGACAGTCGTAAACCGGATCGAGATAGTTTTCCGGATATCCGGCGTCCAGGAGAAGCTGCTTCTTCCTTGCGGAGAGGCCAAGGAGCGTCTGCCTTAAGCCGGAACGGGACGCTGCGGGGACGGGTGAGACGGCAGCACTGCTGTCAGGGGATGCTTCCGGCGCGTCTTTAAGCGCCTCCTCCAGCATGCGCATTCCAAGACCGGGCGTCTCCTCATCAAGGGCACGATAGGAGGGGATTTTATGGTACACCTCATCCCTCCGGGCCTCCAGGAGGTGGCGGTTCCGGTCTCGCGTTTTCGAATATTCCAGCATGATGCTGTCGTACTGATCCTTGCGAAGGGACAATGATAAACCCTCTGTTGCCGGTCCGTGACCGGCGGAAAAGAAAGCTGCCGAGGACGTTAAGCGGGATGAAAACTAATTGCCCAGAATATCTTTTTCCAGCTCAGCAAAATTGTAATGGTTTTGCTCGAACTGTGCAAACGCGCCGGCGCCTCCGGAGCGCTGGGAGCGGCGGGATTTCTGGCCGGATGCCTGGAAAGCCGCCTGTTTCGGCGTCGTGATGCCGCTCTCGGCCCAGCGGACCGCCACTTTTTCGATGTAGCGGAAATCCTTCTTGCCGCGGTCCACGCAGTATTGTACCAGATAATCGATGAGATCATCCGAGAAATGAAGCTCTTCGGAGATATAGTACACCGTCCTGATCTCGCTTACCGAGAGAGGCTTTCCTACATACTGCTCGATGACGAAGAGAAGCTCCGCGCGGTGCCTGTCTGCCCTGAACGCCTCGATGGCCGCGCTGTCGGCGCCCTTCGCGTCTTTCTTCCCGGACGCGGGAAGAGAGGGCGCACCTGTCCCGAGGGCTTCCGCGGCGTCGTCCATTTCTCCCGTAATCCGCTCCGCTAGGCTGACCGCGCTGCGGCTGATCACAGGGGTAATGGAGATTACCCGGTCGTCCGTCTCCGGAGCGCGGTGTTTTGTCACCTCGCACATATGGATGCCGCCCAGGTTGCCCTCACTGTCGTAATCCAGGGCAATGAGCCCCTGCTTCTCCCAGTATTTCAGGGAACGCAGAACTTCCTTCTCCGTGTGGTTGAACTGGTCCGCGAGCCTGGAAATGCTCGTGGAGCGGCCTGAACTCATCATGCGGAGCAGAAAAAGGTAGACTTTAAGCTGGGCGTCGTTGGCGTCCTTCATGTATTCGTCTATGAAAAGATTGGAGACGCTGGTGGCGTCGTTATCCCTGTCGTTGTATATAGTAAACACTCCTGGTGACCCCCAACAGATGAAATTGCCAGAAGCCTGGAAAGCGGCAGAAGCGTGACTGATTCATTCAGGTCAAAACTGTTCAGGCGTGCCGCGGGCGTGTAAAAAATCGATCCGGCTGTATGGTGTTTCAAAGTATAGCACGGGGGTTTTTCAGTCGAAATAGACAAAACGCACAGAAAAAAGAAGGTCCTTTTCGGGGTCGTAAAAGCACCGGATCCGGGAAAAAACGTGGATTTTGTGGATAACTTTCCGACAATCCCGAAGCCTCGCGGCTCAGGGCACCGGGGCTTATCCACTGACCGGAACGGTCTGTGAAGTGGATAAGCCCGGACAAAAAATCAGCCAGCGAGATCTTTTGCGATAGTATCAATGTTTCCGGCACCCATGGTTATCAACAGATCATTTTTGGCACAATTTTCCTTGACAAAATTCTCTATTGAGACAAAATCCGGGAACGCCGCGGCGTGTCCGCCGGCGGCATTAATCTTATCCGCGAGAAGCTCTGCGCTCATACCCAGGGTGTCGGTCTCCCTTGCTGCGTAGATCGGCGCGACAAGCACCATATCCGCGAGGGAGAGTGCTTTTGCGAAGTCGTCGAGCAGAGCCGCGGTGCGGGAGTAGGTGTGGGACTGGAATGCGCAGAACAGGCGCCCGTGGTCGAGTTTTGATGCCGCGGTGAGTGTTGCGCGGATCTCCGTGGGGTGGTGGGCGTAGTCGTCGATCACGGTCACGCCGTTGAACTCTCCCCGGTACTCGAAGCGCCTGTGTGTCCCGCCGAAGGCAAGGAGGCCGCGTACGGTGTCCTCCCTTGCGATGCCGAGAACATCGGCGGCAGCGGCAGCGGCAAGGGCGTTAAGGATGTTGTGCGCGCCAGGGACGGCGAGGGAGATCCGGGTGCTCCCGTCCGGGGAGTTCAGGGTGAAGCTCCCGCAGGCACCGGAGTTATAGGTGATTTCAGACGCGAAGTAATCGCTTTTTGCGGCGTCGCTTCCGAAGGTGACGATCCTGCAGGGGAGGCCGCCGGTGATCTCCTCAAGGCTGTCGATGTCACTGCTGATGATCAGGGTTCCGTCCGCGGGGATCTTTTCGGCGAAGATCCTGAAGGAGCGGCGGATGTCCGCGAGATCCTTGAAGAAGTCCAGATGGTCGGCATCGATATCAAGGATAAGGGCGGTTTTCGGTGTGAGGCTTAAGAAGCTGTTCGTGTACTCGCATGCCTCGGTGACGAAGAGACCGGAGCGGCCGATGCGGATATTGCCTCCGATGCTGTTCAGCATGCCTCCGATGGAAAGCGTGGGATCCTTGCCCGCCGCAAGGAGGATCTCGGAGATCATCGAGGTCGTCGTGGTCTTGCCGTGAGTCCCGCTGATCGCTACGGAATCAGGGTACATCGCCATGATTTCCCCGAGGAGATCCGCCCGGCTCATCATGGGAATGCCGAGACGCACGGACTCGGCGTACTCCGGATTGTCGGGGTGGATGGCGGCGGTGTAGACCACAAGGTCAATCGTGCCGGTGATGTTCTCCGCACGCTGGCCGTAATTAATCTGAATACCTCTGCGCTCAAGATTCTCCGTGACCGGACTCGGTGCGCGGTCGGAACCGGAAACCGCAAAGCCGCGGTCGGCGAGCACCTCCGCGAGACCGCTCATGGAAATTCCGCCTATTCCGATGAAGTAGACGCTGCAGGGATTGCT
>OMSM01000020.1 GCA_900313745.1 uncultured Lachnospiraceae bacterium | reverse complement strand
TCATAGTCGTTCTCCGAGGAATACAGGCGGATCAGCTCGTTGTATGCCTCGCTGTACGCGCCGTCCTCCGGGGAGCTGTTCGCGATGATGTCCCTGTAGACCGCCTTGGCCTCCTCTTTTCTGTCCGCGAGGGCAAGGTAGGAAGCCCGTCTCAGAGTGAGGGTGCCGGTATCCACGCCGGGCATGACTATCGCCTTGTCGATGAAGGCGATGGCGGCGGCATAGTCCCCCTCTGAGGATGCGCGGTAAGCCTCGCCGACATAATAAGGCAGCGAGTGTTTTCTCCGGTAATCAATTCCCCTCCAGAGCGCGAAAACAAGGGAGATTCCGATAAGCGCTCCGACGAAGCCTGCCGCGGCCAGTTTTCTCCTGCGCCTTGCCCGCTCCCTCTTCTGCTGCTTCTCGTCCTCCTCCCTGGTCTGCCGGTCCAGCTCGTCGGTGATTACCTCCATCGCGACACTTAACTCGGCATCGATCTCCAGATCGCTGTCGTAATCAGCGACATATTTAATTTCATGGCCGCAATACTCGCAGAGGAGAGCGTCCTCGGGAATTTCACGGCCGCATTCGGGACATCTCATTGCCTGCCGCGTTCCGAAGCCTTCGCCGAAAGAAGGCAGTTGTTCATAAGCATCGCAATTGTCATCGGTCCTACACCTCCGGGCACCGGAGTGATCGCGGAGACGACGGGAAGGACATCGTCATAGTCCACATCGCCGCAGAGTTTTCCCTCAGGGGTGCGGTTGATGCCGCAGTCAATGACGACTGCGCCTTCCTTGAGATAGCTTCGGTCGATCATTCTGGCTCTGCCGATCGCGGTGATCAGGATGTCCGCTCTCCTCGTGACCTCCCTTAAGTCCCTTGTGCGCGAATGTGCCACCGTGACCGTCGCGTTCTCCCGGAGCATCAGCATCGCCATCGGCTTTCCGACGATATTGCTCCTTCCGATTACAACGCACTCCTTCCCCTCGATCCCGATCCCGCTCCTCTTTAAGAGCTCAATAACTCCTGCCGGTGTACAGGAGACAAAACCGGGGAGCCCGATGGAGAGTGCTCCGACACTCACCGGCTCAAAACCGTCGACATCCTTCGAGGGATCGATTGCGCCGATTACCCTGTGCTCATCTATGCCCTCAGGCAGGGGGAGCTGCACAAGGATTCCGTCCACCGAGGGATCGCTGTTCAGCCTGCTGATCTCGCCAAGCAGCACATCCTCGGACGTGTCCGCGGGAAGCTCTATGGAAACCGACTGGATTCCGGTGTATTCGCAGGCCTTCTTCTTGTTGCGCACGTATACTTTGGATGCAGGATCGTCGCCGACAAGTATTACCGCCAGGGTAACTGCCCGGCCTCTCTCCTTAAGCGCGGCTACCTCGCTGCGGACCTCGTCCTTGATCTCGGACGAAATCCTCTTTCCGTCGATGACAAGAGCCATGAAATCCTCCTTTTAGTGCTTTCACTTCTCAGTACAGCCGGATTTACCGGCTCAGATGTTGTTTTCTTCTATGTAAGCCTCGAAATCGCTCTTGCTCATTAATATGCGCCTTGGCTTGGTTCCCTCTTCCTCGCTCACCACCCCGGCATCGCAGAGCTGGTCCATAATGCGCGCCGCGCGGTTGAAGCCGATTTTAAAGAGCCTCTGAAGCATGCCGATCGAAGCCTTGTCCTTCTCAATCAGTGCATATCCGGCCTCAACGAAGTACTCATCGTTGTCCGAACCACCGCCAAGAGAGTCAGCGATTCCTGCCCCCTGGCCTCCGGCGGCCATGCTGTCGATCTTCTTTCTCAGCTCGTCGTGGCCGTCAGGCAGGGGATTGTTCATCTTGATAAAACTGACGACATCCGCGACATCCTCGTCAGAGACGAAGGCGCCCTGGATGCGCGCAGGCTTGGGATATCCCTGCGGGTAGAAAAGCATATCGCCCTTGCCGAGGAGTTTTTCCGCCCCGTTCATATCCAGTATCGTGCGGGAATCCACTCCGCTCGACACCGCGAACGCCACTCGGCTCGGCATGTTCGCCTTGATCAGTCCGGTGATGACGTCAACGGAGGGACGCTGGGTGGCGATAATCAGATGAATGCCCGCCGCACGGGCCAGCTGGGCAAGGCGGCAGATGGCCTCCTCCACCTCGTTGGCGGAGACCATCATCAGATCGGCAAGCTCATCGACGATGATGACGATCTGGGGAATCACCGTCATGTCAGGGTCTTTGCCCGTCCTGGCCTTTTCGTTGTATCCCTTGAGATCCCTGACCTGAGCGTCCGCAAAGCGGCGGTACCTGTCAGACATCTCCGCAACAGCCCACTGCAGCGCGGAGGCAGCCTTCTTGGGATCCGTGACCACCGGAAGAAGGAGGTGGGGAATATCATTGTACACCGACAGCTCAACCACCTTGGGATCGATCATGATCATGCGCACGTCCTCGGGGTCGCAGCGGTAGAGTATGCTCATGATCAGCGTATTGATGCAGACCGATTTGCCGGAGCCGGTCGAACCGGCAATGAGCATGTGCGGCATCTTGGTAATGTCGGTGACAATGGTGTTGCCTCCGATATCCTTGCCGACCGCAAACGCAATCCTGGCCTTGGAATCAATAAACTCCGGCGAGCTTAGGAGATCCCTTAAGGCCACGGTGCTCACCTTCCTGTTGGGCACCTCGATGCCGATCGCCTGCTTCCCGGGAATGGGCGCCTCGATACGGATGTCCGTCGCCGCCAGGTTGAGCTTGATATCGTCCTGGAGCGCGACGATCTTGCTGACCTTGACTCCCTGGGCAGGAAGCAGCTCATAGCGCGTGACGGCGGGCCCCTGGCTTACCTGGGGTATCGTAACGTCCACACCGAAGGTTTTAAGCGTCGTCTGAAGCCGGTATGCCGTTTCCTGGAGTTCCTTGTCGGATTCGGCATTGTTTACCGGCTCCCCGGGAGTGAGCAGATCCAGTGTAGGATAGATATAGGGCTTCACCTCCGGTTTCTCCGGTTCCTTGACCGTCACCGCCACTGTCCCGGAAATCGGGGCGACATAGTCTTCCTTCTGCTCGCGGTCGACGATAATCTCGGCGGCCTCTTCCGCATGATTATCCGCGGTATCTGCCGCGGTTTCCCCGGCAGGAGCGGCGCTCAGCGGATTGACGGCAAAGAGGCTTCCGGGAAGGATCTCCGTGCGCACCGTATGTGACGCCGCGGGAGCCGGCGCTTCAGGCCGGGCCGCAGACTTATCCATAGCAGGACGAATTTCCTCCTCAGGGGACCCCTCGGAAGGTGACGGCTCCGAAGGCATCTCG
>OMSM01000040.1 GCA_900313745.1 uncultured Lachnospiraceae bacterium | reverse complement strand
TGGAGTGCGAGACCGTCGAGATGTGCAGCAGCTATATCGACCGGCTCTACAAGGTTATGAAGGAAGAGGGCCTGACGGAGGAGTAAATAAACTACAGAAGGGAAATCCCATGACCAAACAGGTAAGAATTAACGAGCTTTATGATTACAGCACCTCTCTCGCCGCTCCGTGGTTTGCGGAGGCGGAGTATCCGTGGGAGCTTCTCCCCCGGATTAAGGAGATCATCCGCAGCCTCATCGCCGGCGGGCTTGAGGGTTATACGGAATACGCACCGGATGTCTGGATCGGCGAGGGAGTGACCGTCGCGCCGACCGCGTCCCTGAACGGTCCCTGCATCATCGGCCCGCGCACGGAGATCCGTCCCGGCGCCTTCGTCCGCGGGAGCCTCCTCACCGGCGCGGACTGTGTGCTCGGCAACTCCTCCGAATTCAAGAACGCGATCCTCCTGGACCACGTGCAGTGCCCTCACTTCAATTACATCGGCGACTCGGTGCTCGGCAACTACGCCCACACCGGGGCCGGCGTGATCTGCTCCAACTTAAAGTCCGGGGGAAGCAACATCGTGATCCACGGCGACGAGGATTATGAGACAGGCTTAAGAAAAATCGGCGCGCTGATCGGCGACCACGGGGATGTGGGCTGCAACTCTGTGCTAAATCCCGGAACCGTAATCGGCAAGGGCAGCCGCGTCTATCCGCTCACCAGCGTCCGCGGCGTCATCCCTGCGGGCGTCATCGTGAAATCCCTGAACAACATCGCTATCATGCACGAATAAGACCGATGATCAGAAGGTGCAGAGGATAATAGACATAAAAGAAATACTTGTTAAACGCGCGGCCTCTCGCCGCGCGTTTTCCGTTATAGCCGAAAACCACGAGGGCCATGGAGATCAGCACTCCGCACGCGGCGAAAGCGGCGGAGAGGATCCTCAGCTGCAGAAACGTCCCTCCGAAGCGCCCCTCTTCAGTCCACCGCGCAAAGGCAAACTCCAGCCCGTCCGTCGGAAACAGCATCTCGTAAAGGAAAAATGCGGCGGCAGCCCCGGCATAAGCCTTCAGGTTCTGCCTCCTTGTTCTCCCCTGCTCCCCGGCCGCTCCGGCCTCGGCAGACTCTCCGGCCTCACCGCTCTTTCCGGCTTCGGAGGCTTCTCCGGCCGCGTTTCTGCCCGCGCGCCAGAAAAGCGCGGTGAAGAGCGGCGCCATCGGCCCCCAGTCGCAGAAGAGAGAAAGAAAAACTATTCCCGCGATCTTAAGTAACCGCTCCGCCTGCGGTTTTCTCCCGTCCCCGGCCTCCAGGACGGATACCAGGTACTGGCAGAGCAGCAGGTTGAAGAGCACATTGAACTCCTGAAACCGGAATACCTCCCCCGCAATCGCCAGCTGGAAAGGGAGCTGGGCAATCAGCGCGAAGACCAGCATCCTTTTCCTGTACACAGCCTGAGACCCGGTGTACTTAAGCCCCTCCACCAGGAAAAAGCACATCGTGACGCAGGTGGCATATCCCAGATCCGAGAACACATAGAATAAAACCATGTCGCGCGGGAGGAAAGCCCACGCGGCATGGTTCAGTGTCATCAGGACGATAACGATATACTTAATGGCATCGCGGTTCAGTTTTACCATAAGTATTCCTGTGCGGACAAGTTTTGGCAGGATCCGGCGAAGGCCGGCCTGAAGCCGGCCTTCCGGCCCGGGACAGAATGCCTAGTTCGCGCTCTTTACCTTCTTCCACGCGTCGTTGTACATCCTGTCGCCCTCTTCTCCGAGGTAGATGTAGGTATTGCAGTTCCTTAAATCCTCCTCATCCGGGAAGGCGATGTGGGAGTTGCGGATGTCCTCATCCTCGATCAGCTCCCTCGCCGCGACGTTCGGCGTGGAATAGGTGATGTAATCAAAGTTCATCAGTGCGATCTCGGGGCGGCACATGAACTCGATCCACTTCATTGCGTTCTCCTTGTTGCGGCCGTCCCTGGTCACAACCCAGCCGTCGATCCAGACGTTGGAGCCCTCCTCCGGGATCACATACTCGAGATTCGGATTCTCCCTCTGGGTGTAGATCGCCTCGCCGGAATAGATCACGCCCAGCGCGGCCTCGTCGCCGATCATCTTATCGCGCACCTG
>OMSM01000191.1 GCA_900313745.1 uncultured Lachnospiraceae bacterium | reverse complement strand
TCCAGATAGGTCTTGCGCTCCCTGCCCTTAAGGAGCCGGCCGATATTCCCCTTATGCTGCACGTAGCACAGACCCGTGATCATTGCCATCAGAATATACATTTCCGTGAGAACCGGTCTGGACGCGCCGAAGACTCCCGTCTCTCCCATCACCAGCATCTGTATAAAGGACACGCCCATCATGACCAGCGATCCCAGCGACACATAGCTGGTCACGAGGTAGGGAACCAGGAAGGATACCGCGATTCCCGGTATAAACCAGGGATGCAGGGCCATCAGGCTCCCCGCTGAGGCGGCCACGCCCTTGCCTCCGTGAAAACGAAGATACACCGGGTAATTGTGCCCGAGGATGCAGCCGGCCGCACCGTACAGCTTGAGAAGATAAATGCTCTCCGGATGAGTTTTGCCGTAAAGCAGCCAGATTACAACAACCGCGAGAATACTCTTTAACAGGTCCCCGGCAAGGACAATCAGGCCGTCCTTCGTTCCGAGCGTGCGGACTGTGTTTGTCGTCCCGGCGTTGCCGCTGCCGTAATTGCGGATATCAATGCCCTTTATCCTGCCCAGTATGTATGCCGTCTGGAAGTGACCGAAAAGACAGCCTATGAGCAGGCAGTAAAGCCTCGCCATAATTACTGATCCTTCTTTCTCTCCCTGATCACGAGCTTGATCGGTGTTCCGCGGAAGCCGAAGGTCTCCCGCAGCTGGTTCTCGATATAGCGCTGATAGGAGAAATGAAAAAGCTCCTTGCTGTTGACGAACAGCACAAAGGTCGGCGGCTTCACTCCTGCCTGGGTCGCGTAAAAGATACGGAGCATTTTGCCCTTGTCCGACGGGGGCTGCTGCATGACCGTCGCCTCGGTGATAATCTCGTTGAGGACACCGGTTCCGATCCTCATGTTCTGGTTGTCGCTGACCGCGTCAATCATATCGTAAAGCTTGACCAGGCGCTGCCCGGTCTTCGCCGAGATGAACATGATTTCCGCGTAGGAAAGGAAGGACAAGGTCCTCCTGATCTTCTCCGTGTACTCCTTCACGGAGTTGTTGTCCTTTTCCACGAGATCCCACTTGTTCACGGCGATGATGACGGCCTTCCCGCGGTCATGGGCAATTCCGGCAATCTTCGCGTCCTGCTCGGAGACACCCTCGACGGCGTCGATGACGAGAACCGTGATGTCCGCCCTCTCGACTGCGCCCACCGTCCTCAGGATCATGTAGTGCTCCAGATCCTCCTTGACCTTGCTCTTCCGCCTTAACCCTGCGGTATCGATGAACACGTACTCCCTGCCGTTGTGGCGCACCTCCGTGTCAATCGCGTCCCTGGTCGTTCCGGCTATATCGGAGACAATAACCCGGTTTTCACCGATCAGGCGGTTGATGACCGAAGATTTGCCGACATTCGGCTTGCCGACGATGGCAATGCGGACGCGGTCGTCCTCTTCTTCCTCCTCCCCGGGCGCGGGGAAGTATTTGACCACCTCGTCAAGCATGTCGCCGACGCCCGTGCGGTTCACGGAAGAAATAGCGAAAGGATCGCCGATGCCAAGGTTGTAGAACTCATAGACGTCCGGAATCTGGGCGAGCGGCTTATCCGTCTTGTTGACGGCAAGCACGACCGGCTTCACCGCCCGGCGCAGCATGTCCGCCACCTTGCTGTCCGCGTCCGTCAGCCCCTGCTTTACGTCCACCATGAAAATGATCACGTCCGCGAGGTCGATGGCGATCTGGGCCTGTTCCCTCATCTGCGAGAGGATAACGTCCGTGGAGTCCGGTTCTATTCCGCCCGTGTCAATCAGCGTAAAGTCATAGTTTAACCAGGAGCAGTCCGCGTAGATCCTGTCCCTGGTGATGCCCGGGATGTCCTCGACTATCGCGATTCGCTCCCCCGCGAGCATGTTAAATAAAGTTGATTTGCCGACATTCGGTCTGCCAACAATGGCAACGATCGGCTTTCTCTTTTTCTTTGCCATAATCGTATATTTTAATTTATTGCGGCAAGGATGTAAACGAGTTCCTGGAACAATAACACCCGAACTTGCCGGACAATGAAAGGTTCTCTATAATATATTCGGTAAATTTATCACGACATCGGTTCAGAGCCCATCCGGTCTCCGGCGGGCGTCTTTTTCAGGAGGTCTCATGTCCTCATCGCACGGAACTCATGATCAGAAGCTTCACGAAAAACTCGAGAGAAAGCTTCCCGTCGCCCCGCTCGCACTAATTGTCCTCCCCTCTGCCAGGGAATTTGGCAGCAAGGTCGACCACTACCTCGCGGAATTCCGCAGGGAAGACCACAATATAGTAAAACAGGATCCGGCGTTCCGCGACTACGCGAAAGACACCTACATCATCGAGCCCAAGCTCTCCCGCTTCGGTACCGGCGAGGCCAAGGTCAGCCTCCCTGACTCCGTCCGCGGCAAGGACATCATGATTCTCACTGATGTCTGCAACTACTCGCTGACGTACCGGATGAACGGCTTCCTGAACCACATGTCTCCCGACGACCACTACCAGGATTTAAAGCGCGTGATCTCCGCCGTTAACGGAAAGGCACACCGTCTCTCGGTGATTATGCCCTTCCTCTACGAGGGCCGTCAGCACAAGCGCAGCGGCAGGGAGTCCCTCGACGCGGCGCTGATGTTCCAGGAGCTGACCGAGATGGGGGTCACGAACTTCATCACCTTCGACGCCCACGATCCGCGGATTCAGAGCGTCGCTCCCCTGAACAACTTTGACAATTTCCTGCCGCCGTACCAGTTCCTGCGCTCCCTCATGAAGGCGGAGGACGACCTCGTCCTCGACAAGGACCACATCACGGTCATCAGCCCGGACGAGGGCGCGATGGAGCGGGCGATCTACTTTGCCTCCGTCATCGGTGCGGACACCGGCATGTTCTACAAGCGCCGCGATTATTCCACCATCATCAACGGGAAAAACCCCATCGTCGCTCACGAGTTCCTCGGGAGCGACATCTCCGGCAAGGACGTCATTATCATCGATGACATGATTTCCTCGGGAGGAAGCATGCTTGATACCGCCAGGCAGTTAAAGGAGATGCACGCGAAGCGTGTCTTTATCTGCTGCACCTTCGGCCTCTTCACCGACGGCCTGGACAGTTTTGACAAAGCCTTCGAGAGAGGTTATTTTGACCGCGTGGTCACAACGAATCTTACCTATCTGAGGCCCGAGCTCTACGAGCGGAGCTACTTCTCCGTAGCGGACATGAGCATGTACCTCGCAACGATCATCGACTACCGCAACCACGACGCGGCAATCTCCGACGTCAGCTCGCCCACTATAAAAATCCGCGAGATCCTGGAGAAATACGACCGGCAGCAGTTCTTCGACCAGCTGCCCGGATAACCCCGGCTTCCCCCGGTACGGCATCCGCCCGTGCCGGGCTTTTTTATTCTTCCCGGATCATTCTTCCCGGATTGTAACAAGAGAGCCCATGGTTCCCCTCTCTCCTCCCCGGACATACCTGTGCGAGTAGAAGAGATCCGGGTTCTCATAGGTGCACAGGCCGCAGGATACGATATTCTGCGGGAGTACTCCCGCCCGCTCGAGGATAAGGCGGTTCGCCCGGGCAAGGTCCAGAAAGCTCCTGTCCCCTTCCCCGGGGAGAATAACCGCATTCTCCCTGCAGGCCTCTTCCCCGAATTTCAGGAAAAACTCCTCCGCCACCTCGGGGCCGACCTCGTAGTGACGCACGGAAATCACCGGCCCTATTGCCACCTGAATATCCTCCGGGCGGCTCCCGAAGGCTTCCTCCATCACTCTCACCGTTCTCTCCGCGATCCCCAG
>OMSM01000177.1 GCA_900313745.1 uncultured Lachnospiraceae bacterium | reverse complement strand
TTGTAATAGTATCCCTCCGTGAAGGAACGGCTCACAATCTTCATGAGATTCTCGTAGCCTTTGTTGTTCTCGGCGAGGAGAATAAGATGATAATATCTGTCCTCGGATTCGCCGCGCTCCCGGTCAAAACGCGACCCCGGCGCCACATAAACCTCGCACCCTATCACCGGTTTAATCTCCGCCGCGAGGCACGCCTCATAGAAATCGATCACGCCGTACATCACGCCGTGGTCAGTGATGGCCGCGGCATTCATCCCGAGTTCCTTTACCCGGTTTACATAGGCCTTTATCTTGTTGGAGCCGTCAAGCAGCGAGTATTCCGTATGGGTATGAAGATGGACAAAACTCATGACGCTCCTTTCCTTCCCCGCCGGGGCGCCGCAAGGCACTCCAAGCAATTGTGTTATGACACTCGTGTCATTAACTAGATCTAGTGGGCTGATTTGAGTGAAAATTGTGATATTTTTCTAACAATGACCGGATCAGTCATTTTCCTGCCGGGCATTCATCCGGATGAGCGCTTCCGCTATGGCCATGTCCTCCGGCGTGGTCACCTTGATATTGGCGTAGCCGCAGGGAACCATCCGGACCTTTCTTCCCATCATCGTCTCCACGACCATTGCGTCGTCAGTGACAGGGATATCCAGAACTCCATGCCTTTTTTCAAGCCGTGCGTAGGCGTCACGGATGAGTTCAAAGTCGAAGCACTGGGGCGTCTGGGCAGTCCAGACGCTTCTGCGGTCCGGGGTGCTGTCGATCCAGCCGCCAGATCGGGTCAGTTTTACCGTATCCTTGCTGGGCATCCCCGCGATGACCGCTCCGTCCTCCAGGACCTCGCCGTGGAGGAGCTGCAGGGATTCCTCCGTGATGAGCGGCCTCGCGCCGTCATGGATGAAGATATAGCCGCATGGCCAGGAAACCGCGCCTATTCCCGCCGCGACGGAATTCCAGCGCTCGTCCCCTCCGGGAATTACCGCGCGGACCTTTCCGGTACCTTCTCCCCCGCACCCGCGGACCTCGGGGAGGACGATCTCCTCCTTCACGAAGTCCTCGTCGCCGGCCGGAACCACCATCACGATGTCGCTTATCACGCTGCTCCTCAGGAACACCGACAGCGAATGCGCGATGAGAGGTTTCCCGCAGAGCGGAAGATACTGCTTGGGGACAGGCATTCCCATTCTTCTGCCGCTCCCCGCCCCGAGCAGGATCGCGGTCACGTTGTCGATGCGGTTCTCATTCTCTGTCATCGGTACACGCTCTCTCCAAGCTGCAGCCCGGGAACCGCGTTGAGGTCATACCCGCTGCGGAAGCCCTTAAGATACTCGTAATATGCCGCGCATCCGATCATCGCGGCATTGTCCGTGCATAAGACGGGCGGCGGGCAGGAGAACTTCACCCCTGCCTTCGCGCAGGCCTCCGCCATGCTTGCCCTTAAGGCGGAGTTGCTCGCGACACCTCCCGCGAGGGTGAGCCGGTCAAACCTGTACTCCTCCACCGCGCGCATCGCGTGCTCCGTAAGAACCTCCACCACCGCTTTCTGGAAGGAGGCGGCCACATCCGGCACATTTACGGGGATCTTCTTCATGTCGCACTCATTAAGGTAGTTGAGCACCGAGGATTTAATCCCGCTGAAGGAGAAGTCATAGGCGCTGCCTTCCACTTTTCCCCTCGGGAAACGGACCGCATCGGGATCGCCGTTCCTCGCAGCCATGTCGATTTTGGGCCCGCCGGGATAGCCCAGGCCTATTGCCCTCGCCACCTTGTCAAAAGCCTCCCCCGCCGCGTCGTCTCTTGTCCTTCCGAGGATCTCGTATTCTCCGTAGTCTTTCACCCGGACCAGATGTGTGTGCCCTCCGGAGACCACGAGACAGACGAAGGGAGGCACAAGATCCGGATCCGAAATGTAGTTGGCGCTGATGTGCCCCTCGATATGGTGCACCCCGATGAGCGGAAGCCCTGTGCCAAAACTTAAGGCTTTCGCCGCGGACACCCCGATGAGCAGCGCACCGACAAGGCCGGGTCCGCAGGTGACGGCGACAGCGTCAAGGCCGCTGAGAGTTTTTCCCGCGGTGTTAAGGGCAGCCCTGATCACCTGGTTGACCCGCTCGATATGCTTCCTTGATGCGATCTCCGGCACCACACCGCCGTAGAGGGTGTGGATGTCGATCTGGGAGGAGATCTCATTGGAGAGCACCGTCCTCCCGTTAACCACCACCGAGGCCGCGGTCTCGTCGCAGGAGGATTCTATTGCAAGTATTGTGATATCTTTCTTATCCATAAACTTCCGATTCTTATTCCTGCACGTGCGTCAGCTGCTCCCCGCTCTCCCCGTCCCCGTCAAAGCGGAGTGTGACCGTCCTTCCGTCCTTCGCCGCCACCGTGGCGGGAAAAACTCTTCTTGCGGCGTCCGCGAAATCCTCCGGGTGCAGCAGCGACGGGCTGTAGTGCGTGAGCCAGAGTTCCTTCACTCCGGCCTTGTCCGCGAGTTCCGCCGCCTCTCTGAAGAGCATGTGCTTCTTCTGCCGCGCGTCCGCGATCTTGTCCTCCTCCCCGTACATTCCCTCACAGATGAAGAGGTCCGATCCCTCCGCAGCCTCAACGATGGACGCACACGGGCGGGAGTCCGTCACATAGGTGACCTTCAGGCCTCTTCGCTCGGGTCCCATGACCATGGAGGGCTCATAAGTTACGTCCCCGTCCGTGATCACAGAGCCTTTCTGCAGGGGATTCCAGAACCGGACCGGAATGCCGAGCGCCCTCGCGGCGTCGGCGTCGAAGCGGCCGGCCCGGACGAGGCGGATGCTGTAGCCGTAGCAGGTCACGTTATGATTGACCCGGAACGCGTCGATGAAGACGTCCCTCATCCCCGGCATCGCGATGGTCTCACTGCTCTCCTCCAGCTCCCGGAAAACGATGTCAAAAGGAAGCCCGGGCGCGATGACACGCAGCGAATTCACCACGCGCTCAAGGCCGCGGGGTCCGACCATCATGAGAGGAGCGGTGCGCTCCGCATTGCCCATCGAGAGCAGGAGGCCGGGAAGACCGCTGATGTGGTCAGCATGGTAATGGGTGAAACAGATGACGTCGATCGGGTTGGGGCTCCATCCCTTCCTCCTTAACGCCATCTGGGTTCCCTCCCCGGCGTCGATAAGTATTGCCGAGCCGTTCACCCTGGCCATCATCGAGGTGAGGTACCGGTAAGGGAGCGGCATCATCCCGCCGGTCCCGAGAAGACAGATATCCAGCATAAAACTAATCCTTCAGCCAGTAGAGGAGCGCGTCCTCCACCGGTTTCGTATAAAACCCCGGCCTTCTGGCCTCATATCGGAATCCAAGGCCCTCGTAGAGGGCAATTGCGGGCGCGTTGCCGGCGCGGACTTCCAGCGTGAACGCGGTTCCGCCAGCCCTGCGGCCTTCCTCAAGGAGTTTTGCAAGCATGAGCCTCGCGATCCCCTGCCCGCGCCATGCGGGCCTGACCGCCACATTGGTGATCTCCCCCTCGTCGAGGATAAGACGGAGCCCGCACATCCCGAGGATGGCGGAATCCCCCGCAGTCCCGCCCGCCTCCGCAGACTGCTCCGGGAAAGCCGGGCCGGCAGTCCCGGTCCCGACGGAATCCTGCGGGACAAACTCCGCGACATAATAGCTTGCGTAGGGCAGAAGCAGCGACTCCTTGTAGTCGGCCTCGGACCACGGTTCGGTGAAACAGAGCTTCTCGATCTCCACGACCTGGGGAATATCCCGCTTTTCCATTCTCCGGATGACAAGACCCATTACGCCTGCCCCTCCTCAGCGCCTGGTGATCTGCGACGTATCGATTCCGGACAGCCGGTCCCGCTCCGCCTGGGACAGCCGGAGGTACTCCGGCCGGAAATCGTCTGCACTGACAAAGGCTGCCTCTCCTTCTGTTCTCCAGCGCTCCATTGCGAGCGCCGCGGTCGAGGAAGCCCTCTGCCTGGAGAGGTGCAGCGGGGCGAAAACATACGGAATCTCCAGCAGGGTCTTAAGGCTCTCCGCATATACCGGCGCCCCGTCACCCAGAAGGATCGCCGTCTTACCGGTCTCCATCCCCATCGCGTTAAGCGCTCCGGCGATCTCTTCCACGGAGACCGCGCACTGGCCGCGAAGCACCTTCATCTTCCCGTCCGCGGGGTCAAAGGTATAGATTCCCGTATAGACCTGGCTGCGCCTCGCGTCCATCAGCGGACAGATCAGCGCCTCTGTCCCGAAGAGGTTATAGGCTATGGCATCCACCGTCGGGACCGGAATCAGCGGTTTGTCCAGCGCAAGTCCCAGGCCCTTTGCGGTCGCCGCTCCGATGCGGACGCCGGTGAAGGATCCGGGTCCTTTGGTCAGTGCGACCGCATCTATCGTGGAGAGGTCCAGTTTTGTCATCTCCCGGATCGTTTCCATCTGAGGAACAAGGATCTGGGAGTGCGTCACCTTGAACTGCAGATTGTATTCCGCGACCAGCTGGTCGTCCTCCGCGAGAGCTGCCCCGCATACCTGCCCGGAGGTCTCAATTGCCAAAATCTTCATTGCTGCTTACCCGATGCGCCCCCGCCGGACGCATTAACCGATCTGTAATCCCTGAACCGTAATTTTCCTGTAATCCATCCCAAGCGCGGGATTCTTCGAAATGCTCACGCGTATGGTTTCCGCGGGGAGGAGCTCATCCACCAGCTCCGCCCACTCGATGAGGCACACACCGTCACCGTAGAGATAATCCTCGAAGCCGATCTCGAACATCTCCTCCGGATCCGCGATTCTGTAGACATCGAAGTGATACAGGGGAAGGCGTCCCTCATTGTAGATCTGCAGTATCGTAAAGGTCGGGGAATTTACCGGTTCCTTTATGCCGAGTCCCGCGGCAAAGCCCTTGGTGAAAACGGTCTTGCCGACTCCGAGATCCCCGTTAAGCGCGTAGATCTGCCCTGCCCCGGCAGCCTCTCCGAGGCGCAGCCCGAGGTCGAAAGTCTCCTCCGCGGAATGAGTTTCTTCTATATATAATGCGTTCTCTTTCATACCCGATCAGTCCTGACCTATTCCATAAAGAACCCCGGAACATAGTTCCGGGGTATATCATAACATAATTAAGAGAGCAATGGCGTAATACGGAGAGGGCCGCTGCG
>OMSM01000032.1 GCA_900313745.1 uncultured Lachnospiraceae bacterium | reverse complement strand
TTGCGGAAGAACTGGCGGATCATGAAAATATACAGTCCGTTCTTCAGTCCCATGCATCCCGCGCTCATGAGGTAGTACGGGATTTTGGAGCCGCGGAGATTGAGCGTGCTCCCGTGGAAGAGCTTCACCAGGCCCAGGAAATCAAAGAACCGGAAATGAAGGTGCAGGGAGCTGGCGATGGTCTGCGGCGGGATGAGGATGACCAGGATCACGCAGGCAAACCAGAATTTCTTGAGCGGGAACTCGAATCTCGCGAACCCGTATCCCACCAGCAGGCAGACCGAGATCTGCAGCAGCGCGATGGTAAGGGAGATCAAGAGCGAGTTGACGATGGCCTTGTTATAGACCATCAGCTCCGCCGCCAGGCGGTAGTTTTCCGTGGTAAAGTGCTCCGGTATATTGATGACAATCGGGTTGTAGAGATCCTCCTCCGTCATGAAGCTCACGGAAATCTTGTTGAGGATCGGCTGCAGGATCATGAAGCACATGCCGAACAGCAGGACAAAGCGGCAGATGCTCACGCCCGTCTCCATCAGGCGCTTCTTTAAGAGATACCCGCCCGACTGGCGGTTTCTCTCCCAGAACCCGTTTTGCTTCTCACGCTTCTTAGTCATAATAATATACCCTTCTGGAGATAATGAACGAAGTAACTCCGATAAAAGCAAGAATCAGCAGGAAGTAGACCCAGCTCATGGCGGAGGCAGGACCGTACTTCATCTGGGAAATCATGACCTTCTGGATCTTCTCGATGACCGCGTTGTCCGAGCGCATGGAGAAGTCGACCACCGTGTAGATCCAGTTGACGAGGAACAGGGAGCTGATCATCGGGAAGGTGATCTTCCAGAGGCTCTCCCACCTCGTGCAGCCCTCGATCTGCGCCGCCTCGTACATGGAGGACGAGATCGTCTGCAGGCCCGACAGGAAGATAATGATCTGGATGCCCGAGGAGATCGCGACATCGTAGATGTTGTTGATGATCTCGAAAACCGTCTCGAATGCCCTGGTGCCGACACCGGAGGTCCTGAGGATCTCCTCCAGCGCCTGAGTAATGCTGATGTTCTCCGTGGTCTGTTCGATCGTCGCCGCCAGATTGGCCATCAGCTGGTTATTGGACTCCAGTCCGACAATGACGCCCGAGGAAAGAATCACAGGAAGGAAGAAAATCGCCCTGACCAGTGCCCTGCCCTTGAATTCCTGGTTGAGGATCAGCGCCACGAAAAAGCTGAACACGATGATAGCCGCCGAGTAAATCATCATGCGGGTGATCTCCTCGGTTAAGAGGCGGTTGTACTCGGGATCCACCAGAAAGGCGTTCCGGTAGTTGACAAGCCCCTGGAATACAGGGTTGAAGTTTCCCGCACCAAGCTCCACTTCACAGAAGCTCATGTAGAGCGACTGGAACAGGGGCTTCACCATGAACAGGGCAAAACCGATGATGAACGGGGAAATAAAGGCATACCCCGCCTTCGCTTTGCGTTTTTCAAGTCCTACATACTTCTTGCGCTTCTTCATTGCTGCTCCCTGAAAACCTACTGCCGTGAGCTGCCCGGCTTTAATGACCGTTAGCCGGGGCTTTCACCCACCCTTTGGGACGATGCCCGTCCGTCCGCTCCCGCGGAGGCTCTGCTTCAGTGTACGACGACGTAATCCCTGGCGGGAACTGCGGTACCGTCCGCTTCCGCGTCGCTGAATCCGTAGTTGACGTAAACCCTGGTGCCGTCCTCGTACTCTGTTAACGACAGCGTGGGCGACAGGTTCTTATGTCCCACCATCTCCTGATTGAAGGTGTGCCCGAGTTCCCGGTTGTAGCGTCCGTAAATCTCAAGCATGTCGCCCTTCCAGCTGTCATAGGAGGATCCGTAATACTCGGTATAGAGCGTCTTCTGAATCGCGAAGGAGCTCTCCTTCATGAACGTGAACGATAAACCCGCGCCGTATTCCGCGGAGTAGAGGATCTCATCCTCCGTATTGCCGCAGATGTTGATCGGATCTCCGGTGTAGTTGACTCTTCCGTGGACCGCGATCTGGTAGAAGGGGATGCATTCGTCGAGTATGGTGTACTCACTGCCCCGAAGATCCATCCCGGTGACCATCGACGCATAGGGCACGGCGTAGTCGTTGCCCATGGGGATCATGATCTTCTCCCCGCTCTCCTGCAGGCTCTTAAGCATGGCCTGCTGCTCAAGCAGAACGGACTGCCGGCTGCGCGTATTCTTGCGGTAATAATCCGCGGAGAGATCCATTCCGGTATCCTGGAAGGAGACGTTCGCGCCGAGCTTTGACGCCGCATCGGCGAGGTTTGCCGCCATTCTCGCGGCCACATACGGGTGAAGCAGGTAGTAGGTGTCCAGATCGTCTCTCTCGGAATAGGTAACCGAGCTGTACTCCTTCAGTCCCACCCTCTCCTTGCTGATGAGTTTTGCCGCGTCGCGGAAGGAGAAGAATCCGTCCAGGAGGTTGCTGTCGAAGGCATACTGCGTGATGCCGTTCAGGTAGAGATCCACACCCAGGCTGTCCGCGGTTCCGGCAAGCCTCTTAAGGCCTCCCTGGCCGCCCAGTACGGACACAGGCCGGATATGGTTCAGGACCTGCTGGTTTACTCCGCCGTTGCACCAGCCGGTGAGCTTGACCGACAGGTTGTCCACCCCTTCGGATTTCAGGTCGCTCACAATTCCCGAAGCTTCGTCAAAGGTCGTGAGCTTCAACGGCCTGGAGACCGGCACGCCCAGGATCTGGCGCACCTTGTCCACTGCGCCGACGATCTCGACGGTGACCGGGGTGCTTGCGTCGCTGTTCATGGAGAGGGCTTCGCCGTAGCGGTTCTCAAGATAGTCGCCGTAGCTTCTGGCCATGTCCACGTAATCCCCGGAATCCACGAAGCGGTAGCGCTGGATTAACGACTCATCCGGGAGTTCCTCGATATACTGATAGATATCGCTGTTGGCGATGTCGCCGACGTCGTACTTCTCGCGGGCGCTGATGCTGTAGATTGCATTTACGAAATTGAAGCTGTGGTTGCGGCCGCTGATATCCGCCTGCACCGAGGCATAGGAGCTGCCGTCCTCCAGGATGCAGATAAAGGAGCCGTCGCCCTCGGAGACGCCGAATACCCCGTAATATGCCCTGGTGTTGTGCACCACTGCGTCGCGGGACAGGCACATGTTCCAGCCGTAGACGTTCGTGTAGTAGCTGCTCTGGGAGACCTTGCCGTTGTTGAAGTTAATGGTCGCACCGCCGCCCTCGGGCACCAGGAGATAGCCCTCGTCCTGGGTGGATCCTGCGCCGAAATACGGCAGAGGGGTAATCGTGTAGATCGGATACTCGCTCTTGAATTCCAGGTCCCTTAAGGGAACCTCGACCACCAGCTCCTCCCCCTCCAGGCGGTAAATCATGCTGACGTTGAAAATCGGCTTGTCGCTGGTCTTCTGGGAGAGATCCAGCTCCTTGTGCGCCAGGTAATCCTCGTAGGTGTAGCCCGCCTCTTCGAAGATGCCCTCCATCTGTTTGCGGGTATTGGGCTTCGTGGTGTCGCGGAGCACGTAGATCACCTCGTCCGCCAGAATCGGGTAATTGGCGAGGAGCTCCTCCTCGTTGTCCTTCTTGCCGAGCTTGTTGATGTCATATTTCTTGTAGTACTCGCCGACGAGGTTCTTGTCCTTGTCGTTCATCTTCCCGGTCCAGGCCTTGAAATCCGCCTTTGTCATGACCGGGGGAATGATGTACTCCTTCTCCACGTTGCCAAGGGAGTAGTTGACGCGCAGGGTATTGTCGTCGATCTGCTCGATCTCATAGATGCCGTTCTCCGTGCTGAAGCCGTAACTGTTGTAGGTCACCTCCAGGCCGGCAGTCACCGAGTAGGACATGATCAGCGGAGACTGCAGCTTCGCCCTCTCCTCCGGGAGTGCCAGGGCGTCGTTCGCCGCGTTCTCCGGGTTGGAGCGCCAGACCTTTCCGGTGTCCTTCACCTCCAGCGTGAACTGGGTTGTTTTGGGGTCCATGGAGAACTTCAGCTTTCCGTTGTCCATGACGATGGGCTCATTACCGCCCTCGTAGCCGTTGATCATCACGATCTCTTCCGGCTCCGCCGCTTCCTGATAATTCAGGATAAGCCAGATGCCGCCGGCGATGATCAGAAGGAGGATGACGGGAAACAGGAAGCGCTTCAACGCTCCGATGAGCTTCTTCTTCAGCTCTGCATTTCTTCGCGGCGAGCCGTTCTTCGCCGCAACACGGGCATTTTTCTTCATGAATACACTCCCTTACTCCCTACATTCTGAACAGCAGCTCCCTGCCGAGCGAGATGAAATACGCTACGCCCTGGGAGATCATGCTGAAGAAGAGCATCAGGATGAACACCATCACCAGCATTGCGAACAGCGTGGCCACGGTAAACAGCAGGTTCTTGCCCGCGGAATACTCATGAATCTGGCCCATTGCCGCAACGATAAGCACCGCCGCATAGATCAGCGAGATGGCGCTGAATACCGCATAGAACTCCGCCTCATCCACCGTAAAGCCGTTGCTTAAGATCATCAGCGGGAACTGAATGAGCGGATAGGGCGCCAGTCCGTAACAGGTCGCCATATAGACCTGGTCCAGCCGTCCCTTGCCGTCAAACAGGGTCGTAAGTCCCCAGTTGCCGATAACCCAGAGCGCCAGCGGGAAGAGAATGCTGGCGATGTACAGGAAGATATTCAGATCCTCCCAGTACACGGTGATGAAGATAAAACTCGTGAACCGGAGCTTTAATACTCTCGCAAGGACCGTGAGGATGAGGATGGTGTTCGCTGCCGCGAGCGTCCCTCTTCTCTCATGGGTGAGATCCCAGAACCCGTCAATGGGATGGGTCATGCAGTACAGGGCGAACTTCAGTGAATCCCAGTATTTCGTCCACCCCGGATTGTTTTTTATGGCTGTCTTTCCGGCTGCTATCATATCGATCCCGTAATTCCTTCCGGCATTGTCCGCACGGGAGCACTGCCGATGTATGGTTGATCCCGGCTCCGGCACGGCTGTGCCGGCATAATATCCGCTTTCCTCAAAATGCGGAAAGCCTGCTTCTACTCTCTCCGGTTTGCCGCCTCGGCGCTTCGGATCATCGCGAAATCCGCGGTTTCCACCTCATGCCTTACCGACCGGATCTTCCCGACGGCAAGAGGAATTAAGAACAGTGCCAGCACTGCGATTACGATGGGGACGATGTGCTCCTCCACCCAGATCTTGCGGTACTGCTTGTATGCCTTGGAGTAGTTCTCATCGTCGTACTTCAGCTCGAAGTAGTCCATGGCCTCCTTGTAGCGCTCCTGCCTTAAGAGCGAGCGCCCGATGCCGATATAGGCCAGATCGTAGTTGCCGTCGAGCTGCATTACTCTCTCCCAGGATTCGCTGGAAGCGAGATAGTCACCCGCGTCGAACTCCTCGATCGCCCGGTAGATCAGACTGCCGAACTCGGTAGGGACGAAGGCGGTGACAGAGCCGTCCAGGATATCCAG
>OMSM01000535.1 GCA_900313745.1 uncultured Lachnospiraceae bacterium | reverse complement strand
TACCACAAGGGCTGGAAGACCGTCAGCATGCTGTCCTTCGCGTGGCCGGACGCCTACGAGAAGGCCCAGTACTGCGCCGAGGTCATCATGAAGAAGATGCAGAGGCGCGGCATGAAGGCCGACGATATCCATATCAGCTACATCGGCCTCAACAGCCTGCATCTTGGTGTTGCGGACATGAGCGAGGAAGCGCTGAAGAATCTTAACGAGTGTGTACTCCGCATCGCCGTGTTCTCCGAGGACAAGAGCGAGTGCGCCAAGATCATTCCCGAGATCAGCCCGCTGCAGTTAAACGGCCCGCCCGGAGCATCCTTCTTCGGCGGAAGGTCCCATGTACAGGAAGTGATGGCACTGTGGCCTACGACTGTGCCGCGTGACGTGGTACAGGTGGAGAGCAAGATTCTGGAGGTGCAGTGAGATGGCAGAAATCTATCTGAATGATATTGCACACGGCAGAAGCGGAGACAAGGGCGACACAAGCAATGTCTGCGTCTATGCGAGAAAGCCTGAGTATTACAAGATAATCGAGCGTGAGGTAACTCCCGAGAAGCTTAAGGCTTATTTCGGCGACATGGTCAAGGGCGAGATCACCCGTTACGACGTTCCCAGCCTCGGCGGCTTCAACTTCGTGATGAAGCACGCGCTCGGCGGCGGAGCGACCATGAGCCTCCGTCTGGACAGCCTCGGAAAGTCCATGGGCAGCGCTGTGATGCGCATGAAGATCCATGTAGAGGACGGCGAAATCTGATCCGGCAGGATTAAACAGAACTCCCCGGGAGGGCGGCAACAGCCTTCCCGGGGAGTTTTACGCTGACGTCCATCCGGAAACAAGCTTCTGAATCGACGAATGACATACCGGGAGTGCATGGCTCATTGCAAACGCGCAAAAAAGACCAGGGATATTATCCCTGGTCCTTTAAACAATCTGCCCTGATAAAGTGATCAGCGCTCAACCTTGCCGGAACGAAGGCAGTTCGTGCAGACGTGCATCTTCTTGCGTCCGCCCTCAACCTTAACACGAACGGTCTGAACATTAGAGTTCCAGATGCGGTTGGATCTTCTATGTGAATGGCTGACATTGTTGCCGAAATGAGCGCCCTTTCCACAGATATCACACTTAGCCATTTTCACACCTCCTGTCACTTTTATATTTGGAACTCCCCCGTGATGCGGGGGATGAATCCGAGTTGAATTCAAACACAACATTAGTATAATAGCAAAAGGAATCCGGCATTGCAAGGGGAAAATGATTTCTCTATAGTATTTTCCGCAGGCCGGACAGCGCCGGAAATGCGGTCCCCACAGTTTGAGGACTTCGTGTATTCCCATTTCTCTTCCCAACAGTTATAATCGGAAAGGAAATGCGGAGGAACCAGGAGCATCCGGCCGCATTATTTGTGCTGTATAGAAGCGCGGCAGCGCAGGAAAGGGTAGGGTCGCTTCGGAATGGAGGGCACTATGAAATCATCTTCGATGAACACGCATATGGGGAATATTTCCATTGATAACGAAGTAATCGCTCAATATGCTGGGTCCGTGGCCACAGAGTGCTTCGGAATCGTCGGCATGGCCGGCGTGATGAAGAGCGGGTTTGTCAATCTTCTGAAGAAGGACACGATGACCAGAGGGATTACTGTCTCCCTCACCCCCGGTAACAAGCTGGTCATCGATTTTCATGTGATTGTCTCCTACGGCGTCAACATCCCCACCGTCGCAGACAATCTCATCAGCAGCGTCCGCTACCGCGTCGAGGAGTTTACCGGGCTGGAAATCGAAAAGATCAATATTTTTGTCGAAGGAGTCAAGGTGATCGACTGACGCCGTCTGGGAGGATGAGACATTGAGTACATCAATAGATGCCAAGATGCTGGCCCAGATGTTTCTTGCCGGCGCAGCAAACTTACGATCCAACAAGGAATGGATAAACGAACTGAATGTGTTCCCCGTGCCTGACGGAGATACGGGAACGAACATGACCATGACGATTATGTCGGCGGTCAGGGAAGTTAACGGCCTGGGCGACGAATACGACATGATGAAGCTCTGCAAGGGAATATCCTCCGGCTCGCTCCGCGGGGCGAGAGGAAATTCCGGTGTTATTCTCTCCCAGCTGCTTCGCGGATTCTGCAAGGAAGTAAGGGAGAACGACGAGGTTGATGCCGGAACCATCGCGGACGCGTTTGACCGCGCCGTGGATACGGCATACAAGGCTGTAATGAAGCCCAAGGAGGGCACGATACTCACCGTGGCGAAGGGAGTGGCGGTCAAGACCAGGGAGCTGGTGGAGACCGGGGATATCGAGTTCGATGTCCTTTTCCCGGAGATCATTGCGGAGGCGGAGTCCGTGCTTGCCAAAACTCCCGATCTGCTTCCCGTGCTGAAGCAGGCCGGTGTCGTGGACTCCGGCGGCCAGGGACTGGTCCAGGTGCTTAAGGGAGCCTACGAGGGATATCAGGGCAAAACTGCCGTATTCGAGGAGGAGTCGGAAAGCGCCGGGGACGGAAGGAAGGCCCTGGTGAATCCGGAGGTGCGCGCGAACGCGGAGATCAAGTTCGGCTACTGCACGGAGTTCATCGTCATGCTGGACCGGGTCGGAAGCTTCAATGCCAAGATGGAGAAGGATTTCAAGGACTTCCTCTCCTCCATAGGAGACTCCATAGTCTGTGTTGCTGACGACGACGTAGTGAAGGTGCATGTCCACACGAATGATCCCGGGCTTGCGATCCAGCGCGGCCTGATGTACGGGCAGCTCTCCAGCATGAAGATTGACAACATGCGTCTTGAGCACAAGGAGACGCTCTTTACCATGACCGGAGGGCAGGAAGCACCCGCTGCCGAGCCTGTCCCCGAGCCCGTGCCGGAGAGTGTCCACAAGGATGTCGGGTTTATCGCTGTCTCCGTCGGAGACGGTATTGCCGAGATCTTCCGCGGACTTGGAGTGGACTATATTATTGAGGGCGGACAGACGATGAATCCCAGTACGGAGGATGTCCTCGAGGCAATCGAGAAGGTGGATGCGGACACCATCTTCATCCTTCCGAACAACAAGAACATTATTCTTGCCGCCAATCAGGCAGCCGGGATGACAAAGGACAAGAAGATCATCGTCATCCCCACAAAGACGATTCCTCAGGGAATCACCACCGTCATCAGCTATATGCCTGAGCTGGACACCGAAGTCAACCGCGCCAACATGACGGAGGAGCTGAAGAAGGTGAAGAGCGCCGAGGTAACCTATGCGGTCCGCGATACGGTGATCGAGGACGCGTCCATCCACCAGGGCGACATGATGGGAATCGGCGACGACGGAATACTCGCAGTCGGACCGGACCGCGACGGAATCACGCTGGAGACGCTGGAGAAAATGGTGGATGAGAACACCGCTCTGATCAGTATCTATTACGGCCAGGATGTGGCCGCAGAGGAAGCGGAGGCGCTCGCCGGACGGGCGAAGGAGAAATTCCCCGGCTGCGATATCGAGCTGCAGCCCGGAGGACAGCCAATTTACTACTATATTTTATCTGCAGAAGAATGAGCGTTGAACGGCGGGTGCGTAACACCCGCCGTTTTCTTCCCGCAAGGTGCGGGAAGAACGAAGCATCCGGCGCGGACGGAGGAACTATGGCGGCATCCGGACGGACAAAAGCAAATAAAGGTGGGCTTAAGTGGGATTCCCCCCTGTCCGAGGTTAAGGGGGTAGGAGCGAAGACCGCGGAGCTGTTTGCAAGGAAAAATCTGTGGACTGCAGGGGACATGCTGTCCTTTTATCCCAGAGGGTACACATTTTATGACCGCCCGGTCATGGCCGCGGAGGCAGTCCCGGGCAGTGTCTGCGCACTGAAGCTCGTTATCGTGGGAAGCGGAACGACCTTCCACGCAAGGGGCAAGTCGGTCACCTATTTCCGGGCTGCGGACGAGAGCGGCCAGGTGCGGCTTACTTTCTTCAACATGCCGTTTTTGAAGAAGACCATTCAGGCGGGTACCATCCATGTCGTGCGCGGCCTTCTTAAGCAGAGCGGGAACGGAAACCGCTTCATGGAGCAGCCCCGGTTATTCACCCCTTCGGATTACGAAAGCCTTGAAGGGACGATGCAGCCCCGCTACTCCCTGACGGCAGGGCTTAAGAACAGCCAGATACTTCGCGCGATGGAGCGCATCCACTCGGCGGATAAACTGCCTGTGGAGGAGTTTATTCCCGAAGACGACCTGGAAAGGCTTGACCTCGCCGGAGAGGAGGAGGCCTACCGGAAAATTCATTTTCCCTCCTCGGACGAAGAGGCCCAAAGGGCGAGGAAGCGGCTGGTTTTTGACGAGTTTTTGCTCTTTCTTCTGCAGCTTGCGGGGGAGAAGGAGAGAAACAGAAAGGCGCTGAACCCGGATCCGATGATCGAGGTCGCGGACACCGGGAGGCTTATTGAGGCACTGCCTTACCGGCTGACCGGGGCCCAGGCGAGGGCGTGGAAGGAAATAGAGAAGGATCTCTCCGGAGAACACGTCATGAACCGCCTTCTGCAGGGAGATGTCGGAAGCGGCAAGACGATTATCGCATTCCTTGCACTTCTTATGACCGCGGCGAACGGGCGCCAGGGTGCCCTGATGGCGCCGACGGAGGTCCTGGCGGCACAGCATATGCAGAGCCTTTCGGGACTTGCGAAGAAATACGGTCTCCCCGTCAGGCCCGTACTGCTCACCGGCTCGGTGAAGGGGGAGGCGAGGCGGAAAGCCCTAAAGGAGATTGAGGACGGCACCGCCAATGTAATAATCGGCACTCACGCCCTTATCCAGGAAGGGGTGAACTACCGCAGGCTGGGACTCGTAGTGACGGACGAGCAGCACCGCTTCGGCGTAAGGCAGAGAGAGGCACTGGCCGGAAAGGGATATGAGGTGCCCATCCTCGTCATGAGCGCTACGCCCATTCCCAGGACGCTGGCGATTATCCTCTACGGCGACCTCGACGTATCCCTTATTACCGAGCTCCCCGGGAACCGCAGACCGATACGCAATACCGTGGTCGGCACGGATTACAGGGAGAAGGCGTGGCGGTTTATCGCAAGGCAGGTGGGCGAGGGAAGACAGGCGTTCATCATCTGCCCTGCGATCGAGGAGGGGCAGGAGGAAGACGGAAGCCTGGAGAATGTAACCGATTACACGGAGAAGCTTAGGGAGGGCCTCCCCGCCGCGATCCGCGTCGATTCACTCACCGGAAGGATGAAGCCGGCGGAGAAAGAGCGGGTTATGGCAGATTTCGCCGCCGGAAGAATCGATGTGCTGGTCTCCACCACCGTGATCGAGGTGGGAATCAATGTGCCGAATGCTACCGTGATGATGGTGGAGAACGCGGAGCGCTTCGGACTTGCCCAGCTGCACCAGCTAAGGGGGCGCGTCGGCCGGGGGGGTGAGCAGTCCTACTGCATTTTCATGACCGGGGAGAACGTGAACGGAAAGCCGGAGCGACTTGCCATACTGGAGAAGTCCAACGACGGATTCTACATCGCCGAGCAGGATCTCAAGCTCAGGGGGCCGGGGGAACTCGGAGGAATACGGCAGAGCGGGGAGCTTGGATTTGTGCTTGCGGATATCTACGGGGATGCCGGAGTTCTGAGAACCGCATCAGAGTATGTGCGCTTCCTTGAGGAAAACGATCCGGAGCTCGCACTGCCCGGACATTCGCGCCTTCGCGACGTGCTGTCGGCCCGCAGGGCAAAACTCATTGACTTCAGGACTATTTGATCGCATAATATCTTTGTTTTACTCTGCCCGGGCACAGCATTTAGTGTTCCGGAAGCGTACAGCAACGATATATGGGATGAGCGGAGAACGGAGTATTATGGCCAGGACGGCAGTTATAACCGACAGCAACGCAATGATAACCGGTGAAGAAGCCCGGGAACTTGGGATTTATCTGGTGCCTATGCCGTTTATGATCGGCACGGACACCGCTACTTATTATGAAGGAATTAATCTGTCCAGAGAGGAGTTTTTCGCAAAGCTTGAGGGCGAAGACCAGATCGTGACCAGTCAGCCTGTTCCGACGGATGTGCTCAGGGTCTGGGACGAGGCACTCAAAACTTATGACGAGGTGGTTTACATCCCGATGAGCTCGGGGCTTTCCGGCTCCTGCCAGAGCGCGATGATGCTCTCCGACGATTACGACGGAAAGGTGCAGGTGGTGGACAACCAGCGCATTTCCGTGACGATGAAGGCATCCGTTCTGGATGCCATCGAGCTTGCGAAGAGAGGAATGAGCGCGGCGCGCATCCGCGAGATTCTGGAGAAGGTCAAGTTTGACAGCAGTATCTACATTATGCTGGACACCCTCAAGTACCTTAAGAGGGGAGGCAGGATCACACCCGCAGCCGCGGCGATCGGCAGCCTTCTGCGAATCAAGCCCGTTCTTCAGATCAAGGGCGAGCGGCTTGACGCGTTCTCCAAGGCACGCACCGTCGCCCAGGGCAAGAACACGATGATCACCGCGATGAAGAACGATATCGAGAAGCTCTACGGCGGTCTCTCCGCGGACAGCGTGTGGCTCTATGCCGTGCACGCCAACGTTCCGGAGGAGCAGGCAGTCTGGGTGAAGGAGGTCGAAGCAGCCTTCCCCGGAATTCCGGTGATCCCCGACCAGCTCTCCTTAAGCGTCTGCTGCCATATCGGCCCCGGCGCCCTTGCGATCGCCTGCTCGAAGAAACTGGATTACGACGAGCTCTGCAGGTAACCCGGTACGACGGCGGTGCCTGCGCACCGGGCACCGCATCCGGCAAAACTGCATCAGCGGTTTTGCCTCAGCGAGAGGAATTAGTTTTGGCAAAAGCTACAGAGAACAGTTACAATGCCTCGAGCATCCGGGTACTTGAGGGACTCGAGGCGGTTCGCATGCGGCCGGGAATGTACATCGGTTCCACATCTTCCCGGGGTCTTAATCATCTGATTTACGAAATCGTGGACAACGCCGTGGACGAGCATCTCGCCGGGGTCTGTGACACGATTCATGTCACGCTGGAGGCGGACGGCTCCTGCACCGTGGAGGACAACGGGCGGGGCATTCCCGTGGGAATGCATGAAAAGGGAGTCAGTGCCGAGAGAGTAGTCCTGACTACGCTTCATGCCGGCGGCAAATTTGACAATAACGCGTATAAAACCAGCGGCGGACTTCACGGGGTCGGTTCTTCCGTCGTCAATGCCCTGTCGTCGCAGATGACGGTAAGGGTGCACAGCGGCGGAAAGATCCACGAGGACCGCTTCAGCCGGGGAGAGCCGGTACAGGAGCTCGTAAACGGGCTTCTTCCTGTAGTCGGAAACACGAAGAAGACAGGAACGGTGATCAATTTCACCCCGGATCCGGAGATTTTCGAGAAGACCCGTTTCAAGGAGGACGACTTAAAGAGCCATCTCCATGAGACGGCGTATCTTAATCCGAAGCTCACGATCATGTATGCCGACAGGCGGCCGGAGAGCGCGGAGGAGATAGTATTCCACGAGCCGGAGGGCATCGTCGGCTTCGTCCGGGAGCTCAACGGCACCAACGAGCCGGTCTCGGAGGTGATTTACTTCTCCGGAGAGAGCGAAAACATCCAGGTTGAGGTAGCGCTCCAGTACATCAACGAATTTCACGAGGAAGTACTTGGCTTCTGCAACGACATCTACAACGCCGAGGGAGGATCCCACCTCACCGGCTTCAAGGCCGTGTTTACTCAGGTAATCAACAACTACGCGAGGCAGCTCGGCATTCTCAAGGACAAGGACGCCAACTTTACCGGGACCGACGTGCGGAACGGAATGACGGCGGTCATCTCGATCAAACACCCGGATCCGAGGTTTGAGGGACAGACGAAGACAAAACTCGACAACCAGGACGCCGCAAGGGTGGTGGCCAAGGTGACCGGGGAGGAGATCGTCCACTATTTCGACCGCAACCTGGAGTCCTTAAAGGCCGTCATCGGCTGTGCGGAAAAGGCGGCGAAGATCCGGAAGAGCGAGGAGAAGGCGAAGACGAATCTCCTGACGAAGCAGAAGTTTTCGTTCGATTCCAACGGAAAGCTTGCCAACTGTGAGTCGAAGGACGCCTCAAAGTGCGAGATCTTCATCGTGGAGGGCGACTCCGCAGGAGGTTCGGCGAAGACCGCCCGCGACCGCATGTACCAGGCAATTCTGCCGATCCGCGGCAAGATCCTCAATGTCGAGAAGGCAAGCATCGATAAAATTCTTGCGAATGCCGAGATCAAGACCATGATCAACGCCTTCGGCTGCGGCTTCTCCGAGGGGTACGGCAATGACTTCGACATCAGCAAGCTCCGTTACGATAAAATCGTGATCATGGCGGACGCGGATGTGGACGGTGCCCATATCTCGACGCTGCTGCTTACCCTTTTCTACCGCTTCATGCCGGACCTGATCTACGAAGGCCATGTGTACGTCGCAATGCCCCCGCTCTATAAGGTCATGCCCCAGAGGGGGAAGGACAAGGAGCAGTACCTCTACGACGATTACGCGCTGGAGAAGTACCGCAGGACGCACAAGGGAGGCTTTACGCTTCAGCGCTACAAGGGTCTCGGCGAGATGGATGCGGAGCAGCTCTGGGAGACGACGCTTGATCCGGAGCGGCGCGTGATGAAGCAGGTGACGATAGACGATGCAAGGCAGGCCTCCGCGATGACGGAGCTGCTCATGGGATCCGACGTCCCGCCCCGCAAGGAGTTTATCCATGCTCACGCAACGGACGCGGAGATTGATTCCTGATGCAGGAAAGTTTTCCGCGTTCAGTGAAATGCAGGTGGAAACGGACAAAGCGGATAAAGAGAAGAAATGCCTGAATTAGAACGTATCATCCGAACAGAATATTCCGACCTCATGCAGAAGTCCTACATCGACTATGCGATGAGCGTCATCGTCTCCAGGGCCCTGCCGGACGCGAGAGACGGGCTTAAGCCAGTTCAGCGCCGCACACTCTACGACATGAGCGAGCTGGGCATCCGGTCGGACCGCCCGTACCGCAAGAGCGCCAGGATCGTCGGAGACACCATGGGTAAATATCATCCCCACGGCGACAGCTCGATCTACGACTGCCTCGTGGTGATGGCCCAGGACTTCAAGAAGAGCCTTCCGCTGGTGGACGGGCACGGCAACTTCGGCAATATAGAGGGCGACGGCGCCGCCGCGATGCGCTACACTGAGGCAAGGCTCGCCCCGTTCACAGAGGACGCTTTTCTTGCCGACCTCGACAAGGACGTGGTGGACTTCGTCCCGAATTTCGACGAGACGGAGAAGGAGCCGTCGGTGCTGCCGGTCAAGGTGCCGAACTTCCTCATTAACGGCTCCGAGGGCATCGCCGTCGGCATGGCGACGGCGACGCCTCCCCATAACCTTGGGGAGATCATCGACGCCGAGATTGCCTATCTGGATGACCCGGAGATCTCCGTCAGGGACCTTATGCGGTATGTCAAGGGACCGGATTTCCCCACCGGAGGCATAGTCGTCAACGCGGACGAGCTTCCCGCAGTCTACGCCACGGGAACCGGAAAGATCCGCATACGCGGGCGCGTGGAGATCGAGAAGGGAAAGGGAGGCCATAAGAACGTGGTCATCACCGAAATCCCCTACACGATGATCGGCGCGGGCATTGGCAAGTTCCTCTCGGATGTTGCGGCGCTCTCCGAGTCAAAACTTACCAATGATATCGTAGATATCACCAACCAGTCCTCAAAAGAGGGCATCCGCATCGTCATTGAGCTTAAGAAGGACGCGGACGCCGAGAATTTCCGGAACCTGCTTTACAAGAAGACCCGGCTGGAGGATACCTTCGGCGTGAACATGCTGGCCATCCGGGACGGAAGGCCGGAGACGCTGGACTTAAAGTCCGCCATTGCCTGTTCCGCCGATTTCCAGTATGAGCTGGCCAGGCGCAAGTTCACGAACCTGCTCTCCCGGGAACAGAAGCGCAGGGAGATACAGGAGGGCCTTATCAAGGCCTGCAACGTGATCGACCTGGTGATCGAGATTATCCGGGGGTCGAAGGACCGGGCGATGTCCAAGGACTGCCTGGTCAACGGAAATACGGAGGGAATCCGCTTCCGCTCCAGAGAATCTGCCGTGATGGCGGCGCAGCTGCTCTTCACTGAGGCTCAGGCGGACGCGATTCTGGACATGCGCCTGTACAAGCTGAGCGGACTGGAACTCCAGGCGCTTATCAAGGAGCATGAGGAGACTGTCGCCAACATCTATTACTACGAGGATATCCTGGAGCAGCGCGAGTCCATGACGCGCGTGATCGTAAAGGAGCTTAAGGATATCAGGAAGAAATACGCGGTGCCCCGCCGCACGGAGATCGTGCAGGCGGAGGAGGTCGTGGTGAAGCCCAGGGAGGTTGCCGAGGAGGAGGTTATCTTCCTTATGGACCGCTTCGGCTATGCCAGGGTGGTGGATACCGGGACGTTCGAGCGCAACCAGGAGGCGATATACGCGGAGCAGCGCTTTGTCCTTCGCGTCAAGAACACGGGAAGGGTCTGTCTTTTCACGGAGGAAGGCCTGCTGCACACCATAAGGGTGAGCGACCTCCCGAGCGGGAAACTCAGGGACAAGGGCGTCCCTGTGGACAATGTCTCCAACTTTGTTTCCTCGAAGGAAAGCATTGTTTTCGCGGCGAGCCAGTCGGAGCTTAATCTCTACAGACTGATCTTTGTCACAAGGAATGCGATGATGAAGGTAGTGGACGGAGGAGAGTTTGACGTCTCCAGGCGCACTGTCGCCGCCACCGCGCTCGGTGAGGGCGACACCGTGCTGAGTGTCGCGGTTCTCACGGACCAGGTCAATGTTATCCTGCAGTCGAAGAAAGGAATGTTCTTAAAGTTCCCTGTGGAGCAGATCCCGGAGAAGAAGAAGGGCGCGGTCGGCGTCCGCGGAATGAAGCTGGATGCCGGTGACGAGCTGGAGGCTGTGTATTATGCGACGGCGCTGGACAGCCCGACCATAACCTGGAGGGACAGGCCATTGTCCCTCGGACACCTTAAACTTGCCAACAGAGACGGTAAAGGAACGAAGCAGAGATGAGAGTAATCGCAGGAACAGCGAGGCGGCTCCCGCTGGTTGCCCCCGAGGGACTGGACTGCCGCCCGACACAGGACAGGATCAAGGAGACGCTCTTCAACATCATCCAGATGGATGTCCCGGGCTGTGTGTTCGCCGATCTTTGCGCCGGGAGCGGAGGGATAGGAATCGAGGCATTAAGCCGCGGCGCGGTGCGGGCGTACTTCGTGGAGAACAGCCAGTCCGCGGTAAAATGCATTCAGGAGAATATCCACAAGACGAAGTTCGAGGACCGCTCCGTGGTGCTTAAGCAGGACGTGCTCTCCGCCCTGCGGGCAATCCACGAGAAGAAGGTGGATATCGTGTTCCTCGATCCGCCTTACGCGTCGCCGGTCCAGAGGAGAACCCTGGAGGAGCTCTCCAGGATGCCCTGGGTGACGGAGGACACGATGATCATCGTGGAGGCAGCACTGGAGACGGATTTCGGGTACACAGAGGAGCTGGGATTCGCCGTCACAAGGGAGAAGCGCTACAAGACACAGAAACATGTATTTATCCGAAGAGCGGATCAAAGCTCTTTCAGGGAGGAATGAAATGAAGGCCGCAATCTATCCGGGGAGCTTTGATCCGGTGACTTACGGGCACATCGATATCATACGACGCGCGGCGGAAATGTTCGACGTCCTGATTGTCAGCGTGCTTGACAACAAGGCCAAGACGCCGTTGTTTTCCGTAGATGAACGTGTTAATATGTTAAAAGATGTCACCAGGGAGATCCCTAATGTCGAGGTTGATTCGTTCAGCGGGCTCCTGGTGGATTATGCCAAGGAAAAGGGAATTCATGTCGCAATCCGCGGACTGCGCGCGGTGACGGACTTTGAGTACGAGCTTCAGATCGCGCAGACCAACCGGCTCCTTTCCCAGGGACAGCTGGACAGTATATTCCTCACGACAAGCCTGGAATATGCCTATCTCAGCTCCTCGAGCGTGCGGGAGATCGCGTCGTTCGGCGGAGATGTCTCCATGTGCGTCCCGCCGGTGATTGAGGCAATGATGCACGAAAAGTTTAAGGATAAGTACCGGACTCAGGACTGAAGAGTCCCCCAGGGGGAGCGGAAAACCGCAAAACTGTGTCCGGAACGCAGATAAGGGGCGGCTATGGCAGCAAATAAAATCGAGCAGCAGATCTCGGAAATCGAGCAGTATATTGAGGAGTGCAAGTATATCACCTTCTCTTCGACAAAGGTTGCGGTCGACAAGGAAGTGATCATCGGAATGCTGGAGGACTTAAAGAGCAGCATGCCCGAGGAAGTGGCTCTGTACCGCAGAGTGGTCACCGAGAGGGAACGCATCCTCGGCGACGCGAAGAAGAAGGCGCAGGCCCTGGTGGACGAGACCACTGCTCAGACCAACCAGATGATCAATGAGCAGGAGATCATGCAGCAGGCTTACGCGCATGCAAACGAGATTCTGCGCACCGCATCCCAGCAGGCCCAGGATATCGAGAACAACGCCGTTGCGGATGCCCAGAACTACCGGCAGATGGCCGTGCAGTACATGGACCGCATGCTCGCGGAGATCGAGGCGGCGACCATGCAGGCCCAGGACAACGCGAACATGATTTTCTCCGAGTACGCGAACAACCTGCAGAATTTCGTCAGCACTATCCAGAGCAACCGCAGGGAGCTCTTCCCGCCGGAGGAACCTGCCCAGATGACGGACAGCCTCGGCATGACGGATGACATCCAGGCGACCGAGTCGGGAATCCCCGAGGAAGGTCCCGGGCCGGTCTCCCAGCATACCGGGATGATTGGAACAGGAGAGCTGAATCTGGACACAGTCAGCCACTGATCTTGACGAGTTGAGTTTTCACGAATTCCGCCCTGTGCGACAGCTCGAAAGCTGCTGTACAGGGCGGATTGTTTCTGAGCCGGAGGGATAGTTTTGACGGCTTATGAGCTTGCGGAACAACTGAGGGAAGGCAGCTTCAGTGCGGTGCTTTTCGATCTCGACGGCTCCCTGGTGGACTCCATGTGGATGTGGCGGGAGATCGACATCGAGTATCTCGGCCGTTTCGGCATTGCGATGCCGGAGGATCTCCAGTCCTGTCTCGGGGGCAAGAGCATCACCGAGACCGCGCTGTATTTCAGGGAGAGGTTCGGCATTACCGATCCTGTGGATGTGATGATCCGGGACTGGAACGAGATGGCGTACCGCAAATATCTGGAGGAAGTAAGGATCAAGCCCGGAGGCGGGGAGTTCCTGGACTTCGCGGTGAGGAACGGCATCGCGCTGGGACTTTGCACCAGCAACTCGGTTCTGCTGACGGATACGGTGCTTAAGGCAAACGGCATCGCGGATCTTTTTGACGTGATTCTGACCGGAGAGGATATCATCAACGGAAAGCCGGATCCTGAGGTCTACCTGTCCGCTGCAGGGCGTCTTGGGATAAGCCCGGAGAAATGCCTTGTGGTGGAGGACCTCGCCGACGGGGTGCGGGCGGGGAAGGCCGCGGGAATGACGGTGCTCGCGATCCGCGACGCGCACAGCAGGGGCGAGGAGGAAGTCATCAGATCCATGGCGGATATCACCATGGATGATTTCACCGG
>OMSM01000104.1 GCA_900313745.1 uncultured Lachnospiraceae bacterium | reverse complement strand
GTCACCGGATGGGACCGGCAGGGCATATGGAAAGGAAAGGACGGGGACGGCTTTACTGTGGACTTCGGTGAGCCTGTAACTCTCGGCTCGGTTACGCTTGCGTGGGGATCGGAGACGGGAGGAGCCGCCGCCGATGCGGATTCCCGCCATCCGGAGCGGTTCCGGCTGGAGAGCTCTTCGGACGGACAGCACTGGGTAAACATAGATGCTTTTCCGGGAGGGGAAGTGGAGATCCGGCTCTTTGGCAGGCGCTTCGGCACCGCGGAAGCGGAACCGAACGGCGGCACCGGCTCGTTCGCAGGGCATGCCGGAGCGGACAGTATACAAGGGGCGACCGCGCATCTCACCCTGGATCTGCCGCGCTTTGGGAGGAAAATCGAAGATTTCCAGGCATTTGCTCCGCAGAAAGTCCGGTATCTAAGGTTTACGGTTCTTCATTCCCGCGTGATGAACGAACACAAGCTGGATACGCTCCTCGCCGGCATCTGCTGCTATGCGGAAAACCCCGAACAGGTGGAACAGAGCAAGGAGCACATCTACAGCATCGACACGTCGAGAGCGTATCTCACGTTCCGCACGGAAATAGCAAACCGCGGCAGCCTTCCGCTGAATGTCGTCCTGCGCGGCAGGATCCTGCCGGGAGACATCCCGTTTTCCGCGGAGACGGAGATTCCCGCCGGGGAGACCGTTCCCGCAGAGATCCCTGTAGTTCTCGAAAATCCGAGGCTCTGGTGGCCTAATACGTACGGGGAGCAGTTCCTCTATACGGCGGAAGCGGAGCTGTACGCCGGACCGGGCGAAAGGATCAGCGACCGGCTGAACTTCAGGTTCGGCGTGCGCCGTTTTGACACGCCTGTCGAGGGCGGGATTCTGTCGCTGTACTGCAACGGCCTGCACATCCTCGCAAAGGGCGGCAACTGGGGAATCGACGACGGCTTAAAGCGTGATACGCGCCGGACACTGGATGACAAGGTGCGCCTGCACGCGGAGGAAAACTTCACCATGATCCGCAACTGGGTCGGAATGACCGGACATCCCGGGTTTTACGACGCCTGCGATAAGTACGGCATCCTGGTCTGGGATGATTTCTGGCTCGCGAATCCTGTGGACGGGCCGGAACCGAAGGACACGGCGCTCTTCCTGGAGAATGCCGCCGACAAGATCCGCCGGGTGCGCTCCCACGCCTCCGTGGTATTCTACTGCGGCAGGAACGAAGGATATCCGAATGAAGAGATCAACAGCGGACTGATCAGGCTTACGGAAAAACTTGACGGCACCCGTATCTACTTCCCTAATTCCGCCGCAGCCCCGGTAGGAAGCGGGGGCGGCTATTCGCTCGCCGCGCCGGAGGAGGACCGCGGGATCAAGCAGTATTTTGACGACGTCTCCTCGGTCGTTCTCCGCTCCGAGCGCGGAATACCGAATGTTCCAAACCTGGAATCCATAAAGCGCTTCCTTAAGCCCGAACACCTCTGGCCGATCAGCGAGGTGTGGGCGCTGCATGACTGGACCTACCACATGAACGGGCCCGCAAATACATACATGGAGGCAGTACGGAGCTACTTAGGCGGTAAGTTCACGGTTCCTGTGGACAGGATTGCGGCCTCCGAGCCCGATCTTAATGATCCTGTCTACCTTGACTACAAGGCCGGCATCGCGAAAATGTGCGCCGATGCCGGAGAGGAATGGACGGCGGAGGAGTTTTTCCGGACGGCGCAGCTCATCAACTATGATCACCACAGAGGCCTTTTTGATGCGCTCGGCGCGAGGCACACGGGCGGCCTTCTGATGTGGATGAGCCAGTCCTCCTGGCCGTCCTTCATGTGGCAGACCTACGACTACTATCTGGACACGAACGGCGGATATTTCGGCGCAAAGGCGGGAAACCAGCCGACACGGGCCATTTTTGACCCGAGAAGCGGAAGTATTCTCGCCGCCAACGCCTCGGGGAAGCGCTATGAGAATGCGGCGGTTACCGCGGAAGTTTTTGATCTGAACGGAAG
>OMSM01000336.1 GCA_900313745.1 uncultured Lachnospiraceae bacterium | reverse complement strand
TTTTTATACTTTTGGGGGTAGCCTGGACGGACTAAATGTCGTCTAATAATATAGGGCAGGTTTGAGCAGTCCGGCGGTATTGAACCGTTCCCGGGGAACAGCCCGAAGCCTGGCCGGAAGAGGAGGTTACCGGAATGAGAAATCGTATTTTGAAAACTGCGGCAGCTCTTGCGGCAGCACTGTGCCTGAGCGCGACACTTGTGACCGGCGCGATGGCGGCGGGAAGCGGAAGTTCATCCGCCGGGGCCCGGAAATGGGCGGACACGGATGTGACCATCGACAGCAACGGCGGTTATTTCGTCTACATGGACGACGGTGAGACGGAAGCTGTGTACTACCGCGTATACGGCCCCGGACAGCTTATGTCGCCCGCGTTGTTCGGCAAATTCCTGGAAGAAGCGAACGACGGTCCTGTCGGAATGATGATGCGCTATAACCTCGGCACCGGGGAGACGGAGGAGGTTTTCGAGGATCCCTGCTACGGACCGGTGATCGCCGACGGGAGGGGCTTCTACGGGATGATCCCCGAGGAGGGAAGCTCCATTGAGTCGGAATATGGAAGCTATACGGTATGGGTATCCGCGGACGGCAGCGAGACGAGGGCGATTTCCGACAAGCAGACTTGCATTATGGGCGCGTCGGAGGACGGCAGCTATATCGCACTGAGATTCATCAATATCGACGACGAGGAATATGGCGGCCTCGCAGTGTACCATGAAGGTAAAGAGGCTGTCGCCGTGGTACCGGATGACGGTGAGTTCCTTACGTACTGCGGAATGTACAAATCGCTGATGTATTTCATGCTCTATGACAGCGAAACGAGGGGAAATACACTCTACTGCCTGAACGCAAAGGATGCGGAGCTGACCGAGCTTGGGTATATTCCCTATGACCCGGAGGAGACCTATTCGACCGAGCTTGAGTGCAGGCAGTGCCTTACGGACAGCAAGGGCGTCTATATTGTCGCGGCAGCGACGGAAGGCACAGGTCATCTGATTTCCGGGTTTATCTGCTTCAAGGCGAGGTCGGAGAGAGAAGACAGCGTCGAGGTGATCGATTCGGACTGGCTCGGCGAGCTCGAGCAGGATGAGCTTCCCCGTCTTATGATCACCCGCCCCGGGGAGGCGGAAGCCTACAGATATGTTACCGACGATGTGGAGCTTTCCGAGGGATTCTACGGCGACCTGATCTATCACGAGAGCCCGAGGAGCGTCATGCCCGTGGTGGAGGAATTCATTCCGAAGCCGGATGATGATCTGGAATATATGGAATACGTCCTTGCCATGGAGGTCATCGACAGGACAATCTACCTGATCACGGCAAAGTGTGCCCATAATGCGGATTATGACATAGGCTGGCGCTATGCCTATGACCTGCAGCAGGCCAACTGGTTCCGCATCCCTGTGGACTGGGACAGCCTTGATGACGACGGGCATGCGACTGCGATTGAAGGAATCGGGTATTGCCTCGAGGAGGAGCAGAACGGAGGAGAAACGGGCCTCAGCAGTGAATACACCACGGGCAATGAGTATCTGGATTCTCTCGTGCTTCCTGTCTGCGGCGGCTGGCAGATGACAAAATACCAGGAGGAAGGCCGCACCTACCGCGCGAGGAGGACCGGCGAGGACGCCTGGCTCTACATCAATATCTTCGGCGGAATCACCTACATCTGGGATGATGTTGAGATCGATACCAGTGCGGATGTCGGCGAGACGGGAAACCTGGTGTTCACGGTCAAGGGAAAAAACGGCTACATTTATTTCACCCTGCTTTCCACCGAAGGATATCACGAGGACATGACGATTACGGTCGAGATGGACTATCCCGATGACGATGGCGAGTACCATGAGAGAATAGTTACCTATGCTGCCAGGGGAGTGGGCTGATCTGTCCTGGGGTCCGGAGCAGCACTGATGCTGCGGCATTCCGCACTCAATTGCAGATTGGAAGTACGCGGAGGCACGGGAGCAATGTCCCGTGCCTCCGGCTTTGGGAGATGATATACTAGGCGCATGAGAAAACCTTGGCTGATTCTTTGTGCAATCATACTTCTCCAGACAGCGGTCATCGCCGCATTCGGGCAGATGAAATCGGGTTTCCACGAGGACGAGCTGTACACCTATTTCTCCTCGAACAGATCTGCGGGAATCCGTTTCGCCGACGGGGAGGAGCTGAGCGGGAGGAACTTCCTGGACGAGCTTACGGTGCGCGAAGGGGAGCGCTTCCGGTACGGGATGGTCAGAACCGTACAGTCCTGGGACGTGCATCCTCCGCTTTACTACTTCCTGTTTCACACAGCCTGCTCCCTCACTCCCGGAGTATTCAGCAGATGGCAGGGGATCGCGGTGAATATTGCCGGGTTTGTCCTTTCACAGCTGATCCTGGGATGCCTCGCTTTCCGGGTCTTCCGCGACAGATTCTTTTCCGCAGCGGTGCCGGCAGTGTGGGGCTTCACGGCCGCGGCGGTGAGCGCGGCGATGTTTATCCGGATGTATGTCTGGCTCACGTTCTGGGTTCTGGCAATGCTCCTTGCCCATGCCGTCTACCTGGAGAGGATCAGAGAAGACCTCCGGGACCGCTCTTCAGGCCGGCGGGAGCCGGGACGATACAGAGCCGGTTCATCAGGTATGCCTCTTATGTACCTTCTCTTTGCCGTGATCTCGTTCTGCGGTTTTCTCACGCAGTATTACTATCTGATCGCTCTGTTTTTTGCCGGTCTTTATACCGCGGTTTTCCTGATCATGAGAATCAGGAAGGGCCTCCCGGCCGGCCATCTTGCCCTTTACTGCGCAAGCCACGCGGCAGCGGGTATTCTAGGCCTTCTTTACTACCCGTCCGCAGCGGCTCAGATCTTCCGCGGATACAGGGGGAAAGAGGCACAGGCGTCATTCCTTGACCTGTCCAATACGGTGCAGCGGTTAAAACTTTTCTTCTCCCTGACGGACCGGTATGCCTTCGGGGGCATACTGCTTCCGCTTCTTGGCGCAGTCCTTCTTGGGTATGCCGCGGTAAAGCTTGCGGAACGCAGGAAACCGGAGAAGAGCGGAGGAGTTCCGGATGCCGGGAATGATGGCGGCAGCGGGACTTCTTCGGCATTGCAGGCGGGACTTCTTGCGGTGACGGCCGCGGGGTATTTCACCGCTGTCGCCAAAACCGGACTTCTTCTCGGTGAAACTTCCCTGCGGTATGAGCTCCCGGTCTGCCCGGTACTCGTCCTGCTTGTCCTTCTGCTGTACAGGAATGCGGGAAAGAGCAGGAGGGCCGGAAGAATTGCCGCAGCGGCCGCAGGAAGCCTGATTGTTGTACTGAACGCTGCCCATCTTAGCGAAAAGGACGTTCTCTTTCTTTATCCGGAGAACGCGGC
>OMSM01000181.1 GCA_900313745.1 uncultured Lachnospiraceae bacterium | reverse complement strand
TTGCGGGCCTCCTCCGGCGCAGACCTGTAAACCTCCGCTGCCTCGTCCAGAAGCGCAAGCACTTCCTCCGTCTCCCCGCGGTACCACGGTCCTCTTGTGCATTTTCCGCAGGCCTCCATCCGCTGCCACCAGTAATCCCGGTTCTTCGGCGCAGCAGCCCTCAGACTGTCTAATCCCCTGCGGTACCATCGCTCCGCCTCCTCAAAGCGCAGCGAATTATGGTAAACCGCGGCCGTCCGGACAGCGATCCATCCCGCCTCCTGCGATGTCTCACCGAAGCTGTTTGCCACGCTGTGATACAGATCCAGATATCCCTTCTCGGAATCCTCAAATTCCTCCATTACCCAGAGATAAGTCAGGAGCTTGTCGAGCGTGGATGCGAGCCAGGCGGGGCGTTCCTTAAAAAAGTGCAGCAGGCTCTGCACCGCCGGAAGCCTTAGCAGCATCTCCTCCCTGGGTTCATTCCAGGCGTTGCTTACATCGGCAGCTACCCCTTCGATGAAATGACGGCAGTTCTTAATGCCGGGCTTTAGTGTTTTCCGGACCTCCTCCGCGATCAAAGGATGAAGCGATATCCTCTGCCGCCCGTCCTCTCCGGCAAAAAGCTGCACGAGCGAATGTCCGGACAATCTCTCCGTGAGCGCGCTTCTGCTCCCGCATACCCGCTCCGCCCAGGATCTCAGCACGCCCTCCGGCGGCAGAACAGCGAGTGCCATAAGCAGGAGTCTGCCTCCCCGCCCCAGATGCGCTTCAAGATAAGAAGGAACCCCGGCGGCCGCTTCCTGGTCCGCCGCATCCGAGGTCAGCCAGAGCTTGAGCGATAGCGTGTGTCCCTGCAGCTGCGCGCATAACATGCGGTACCTGTTTTTCGCCTCCGGAGAAAGATCCGGCCTTAAGAGAGCCGCAAGCCCGGCAAGCTCCTCATCTGACATCGCGGCAAGCGGCAGTTCCCTGGGCCGCAGTTCCTCCGGAAGTTCCCCGAAGGCCTGCCCGGTCAGGCGGCTGGAAATCAGAATATCTGCGGGCACCTTCAGCACCGCCGCCAGTTCCCTGGGCCGGACCTCCCTAATATCGTCCAGGAGAAGCAGCAGGCGCTTACTGCGGGCCATATCCGTCAAGGCTTTCATCTTGGCACGGTAATAGGCCTGCCTCGACCGGTATCCCCGGGCCGACCAGCGCAGGCCGGAAACCCGGAGTACCGTATCGTCGGCGACAGCTTTTCTCACCCCATCCCCGACAGGGAGGAAGAGCACAGCGTCATATTCGCTGTCCCGGACGCTCCTGCCGGACCTTCGCGCATAGGCGGTCAGAAGAGAAGTTTTGCCTATTCCGCCCATTCCGGAGATAAGAACTATCCGGTGTCCCTCCCGGAAACAGCGGCCGATCTCCTCCAGCTGCCGCTGCCTCCCGGCGAAGGGATGCAGAGGATAAGCGGCGGAAGTCACTATGCCGCCGTCCATTATCCGGCACTCCTCCCGGCACTTCTCAATTCTCGCTGCTGCCCTCTCCCTGGAAGGAAGATCATGGTAGCCCGCGGGTGTATCGGCATACTTCTCCCTAAGCCTGTCCATGGTCTGCTCGTAGCGAAGATGCAGGCGGTGAAGCGGAAGAGCCGCATTCTCACTCATACACTCTGTCCTCCCAGGATATGTTTGAAACGAAAGGGATTCGCCTGGCCGCAGCCGGCGGCACAAAGCGCGTCGTCCAGAATGCCTGCGGCCTGCATGAACCACTCCGTGCACAGCTCCGGATCCATTCCCGTGCATTCCCTCTCATACTCCTCCAGAAGCCCGAGAATCATAAGATCAGAAGCCGCTCCGCCCACCTGCCGGTGAGACGGATCAAGGGGCAGGTATCCAAGATCACTCAGCCAGAGGTTTACGCGGTCCCTGCTGACGAACGGCATTCCGAGAATCAGGAGATGCCGGATCATCGCGGTCCTGGAGACCTCGCCGCAGAGCCGCATCTCCCGGCTGAACTCATACTCATATCCCCTGGTATCAAGATGTGACCGGAATTCACTCAGGTTGCGGCGGGTTGCCGCTCCCAGATAGCGGACAGCCCTGCAGCAGTAAATGTGCCTGAGATTCTGATCGGACAGCCTTCCCTCCGCATCGACGGCGAGAAGCTCCTCCGGGCGCTGCTTGCCGTAAAACTCCTGCTGAAGCTCCGACAGCAGTCTTCTGCGCTCCTTGTATCTGGGATCTTCTTCATCCCCCGGCCCGAATACGAGATCAGCCCGGTCGAACCAGGCGGTCATAAGGTACTTCATGTCCGCGTCGCCGAATTTCAGGGCCCTTCCGAAAGCCTCGCAGACGGAGCGCTTCTTCGGATAGTGCCTCCCGGTCCGCCAGTAGCGTATCTTGATTGCCTCCGCCGGCGTGGATCCTGCTGCTTTTCCCCGGCCCGTCTCCATTTCCCGCGCGATCAAAGCATCCGCCTCCATCCGGCCGGAGATGCCCTGCTTCCTTACAAACTCCTCATAGCGCTGTTCAAGCCAGAGTGCCTCCCCGCGCTTCGCATCGGACTGCGTAAGGGCGGCCGCCTCTTTTGCAAGCTGGTCCAGTTTTTCTCTCTGCAGATTAAGTTCTTCCATCGCTCACGCCGCCATTCTTTCCCGGCCGGGATTCCGTACTACAGGTATGTAATCGAGAATACCTAAATGTTGATTTCTGGCAACCATGTCGGAATTAACAGTCCCCGGAGAAACCCGCTGCCGTCACAGGAGCGCGATGGGATGAAAATGCGGAATTCCGATGTCCGGATCAGCGGAAGAAAACAGTCTGCACTGTTAATTTCCACATGGTTGCCGCTGCAGATTCATCCCATTATATTCAGTCCATATATGTGTTTACATCAATACCCTCAGTTCCGGCCCGTAAGAACCGGATGAGCGGGAAGGAAGGGATAAAACCGAAATGAAAGAGCTAAGATGCAGGATCTGCGGAGGCAATCTGATCCTTATCTCCGACGGCGTCCTGGAATGCGAGAGCTGCGGAACCAGGATGGTCATTCCGTCCGGGCCGCGCACCGCAGACACGCAGGAACTGCTCGACAGGGCCTGGGAGCTTATGGATTCCGGCGACTTCGACAGCGCCTATATCCTCTGTGAAAACCTCCTCGCGAAAGATCCCTCGAATGCGGAGGCCCGATGGAACCTCCTGCTTAACCGCTTCGGCATCCGGTATGTGAAGGATGCCCTGACCGGGCGGTACAAGCCGACCATCAACCGCATGCGGTACGACTCCATCCTGGAGGACCCGGATTATCACACCCTTCTCCGGAACACCACCGGAACCGCAAGGGCGGAATACGAGCGGCAGGCCGGCGAAATCGCGGACATCCAGGAAAAGGCTCTGCAGGTTGTCCGCGGCGAGAAGCCCTACGACGTCTTCATCAGCTTCAAGGCCGAGGACAGCGGAGAAAGGACCAGGGATTCCGTCATCGCCCAGGAAATCTATAACCGACTCACCGAGCGCGGCATCCGCACCTTCTACTCCCGTATCTCCCTGAGAGACAAATCGGGCTCGGAATATGAGCCTTACATCTTCGCCGCGCTGCACTCCGCGCGGCTGATGCTCCTGGTAGCCACAAGCCGCGCCCACACGGAAGGGGTCTGGGTCAAGAACGAGTGGAGCCGCTTCCTCGCTCTCATGAAGGAGGACCGCAGCAAATCCCTGCTCCCTGTCTACGAGGGCATGCAGCGGGAGGACTTCCCTCCGGAAATTCCCGTGCGCGAAGCAGTGGATTACGCAAAGGACGGAGCTCTTCCGGAGATCGTCCAGGGCGTGCTCACACTGACCGGTTTAGGAATCGTCGTAGACGAGGAGAACGAGAAGAGCGCGGTGGTGCGCCTTACCGAATCGCTTCGTTCCAGCGTCGAGGCGGGACAGTGGCAGGAGGCCCGGGAGATCGCCGATGAGATCCTGGATCTCGACCCCGAAAACGGTGATGCCTACTTTTACCTGCTTCTTGCCGGGAACAAGGTCATGAAGCCCACCCAGCTCGCTGACGTGGACGAGCCCTGGCCCGAGAGCCGGAACTACCAGCGGGTACTGCGCTATGCGGACCCTTCCAGGAAACAGCTTCTGGAATCC
>OMSM01000029.1 GCA_900313745.1 uncultured Lachnospiraceae bacterium | reverse complement strand
TTACAGCCTCTTCTGCAGCGCCTCCCTCTGCGCCTCATACCCCGGCTTCCCAAGCAGTGCGAACATGTTCTTCTTGTAGCTCTCCACTCCGGGCTGGTTGAAGGGGTTCACGCCCAGCATGTAGCCGCTGACGCCGCAGGCAAACTCGAAGAAGTAGAAGAGCTGCCCGAGGAAGTATTCCGTCTGCTCGGGGATGTTGATGACGAGGTTCGGGACCTGTCCGTCGGTATGTGCGAGTATCGTTCCGGTCATCGCGCTCTTGTTGACGAAATCCATGGTATGACCCGCGAGATAATTCAGGCCGTCAAGATCAACAGCCTCGCGCTCGATGATGATGTCCGCCCTGGACTTCTGGACGTTGAGCACGGTCTCGAACATCACTCTCGCGCCGTCCTGGATGAACTGGCCCATGGAGTGCAGGTCAGTGGTGAGGTCTACAGACGCCGGGAACAGACCCTTTCCGTCCTTGCCCTCGCTCTCGCCGTAAAGCTGCTTCCACCACTCGGCGACATAGTGGACTCCGGGCTCGTAGTTGGCCAGAAGCTCCACGGACTTGCCCCTGCGGAGCAGGATGTTGCGCATGGCCGCGTACAGAAGGATGTCGTTGTCAAAGAAGCCGTTCTCCAGGGCGATCTGCCGCATGGAGGCTGCGCCTGCCATCAGCTGGTCGATATCGGCGCCGGAGACCGCGATGGGAAGAAGGCCGACCGCGGTCAGCACGGAGAAACGTCCTCCGACATCGTCCGGCACCACGAAGGTTTCATAGCCCTCAGCGTCCGAGAGGGTCTTCAGCGCTCCGCGGGCCTTGTCCGTCGTCGCATAGATGCGCTTCGCAGCGCCTTCCTTCCCGTACTTCTTCTCCGCGAGAGCCTTGAAAATACGGAAGGCAATGGCCGGCTCCGTCGTGGTTCCCGACTTGGAAATCACGTTCACGGAGAAATCACGGTCACCGATGGTCTCAATCAGGTCCGAGAGATAGGCGGAGCTGATCGAATTCCCGCAGAAATAGATCTCCGGAGTTTTGCGGACGGATTTGTCCACACTGTTGTAGAAACTGTGCCGTAAAAACTCGACCGCAGCGCGGGCGCCGAGGTAGGAGCCGCCGATGCCGATCACCACCAGCACCTCCGAATCCTCCTTGATCTTCTCTGCGGCTGCCTTGATGCGGGAAAACTCTTCCTTATCATAGTTCACGGGAAGATCCAGCCATCCGAGGAAATCATTTCCCGCTCCTTTTTTAGATACCAGGAGTTCCTTCGCTGCCTCAACCTGGCCGCGGATGTTCTCCAGTTCCTCCTCACGCACGAACGGCGCTGCCTTGCTATAATCAAAACTGACTCTGTTCAAAGCCGAACCTCCTTCAATATTGCTTAAGAACGCGACAAAAACGTCAGAATTAGTCTATCAGCCGCAATCTGGAAAAACAAGTGAGCAATTCGGCGGGCACGTCTCTCTTCTTTCTGATAAAATGTTCCTTGCGCGCCGCGGCCCTCCCGGCGGCAGAGCGCGTTCATGCGAAGCAGAGTTTTTCCGGTACAGGCAGTCAATGGATCGATTTAAGCATATTCTTCTCCATACCATACTTCCCGCAGCCGTAATTCTTACCGCGGTCCTTGTCATCACCGCGGCGGCTTACGGCGTCCACAGGGCCGTCAAAGTGGATCCGGGGGAGCCGTATACCTTCGAGGAGGTTCCCGCAGAGGACCTTGAAGAGGTCTATGCTCTTGAGGAAGCCCGGCTGCAGCACGAACGGGTGAAGGCGGAACGGGAAGCCGGGGAGGCGGAAGCCAGGGCCGAGAAGCGCACCATGGCGAATTACCGCGCAATGCTGCGGCTCCTCGCCGACCCCGAGCCAGACTCCTTCGCCATCGCCTCCATGCTGGTGGATCCTTACACTGTGGGCATCTCCCTCTCGGGTCTCCGCACTGTGAAAACTGACGACGGGCTCTATCATATCCTCGCCCAGGACATCACGGAGAGCGGCACCCAGGGAAGGCTAATCGCGTCGAAAAAGGCCGATGCGAACGTCAATTTCGCCGTATCCCTCGCAAAAGACACTGTCGACTCCCTGCTGACCAAGCGCTTTGTCGCCGTGGTCCTGAAGGACGGCGAATACGTTCCCGTAAGCAGGGGAGCATATATCCTCAATCCCGGGGTCTGCGCCGACGCCACCCATCCCCGCAATGACCACGGAAAGAAAGGCATCCTGCCCGCGGCTGCCTATATCCGCTCGGACTCCGTCGCCGCTCTGAGGGCTGACCAGTCCATCTACAACGTGCTGCTCGGATCCCTCTGCTCCGGAAGCGGCTATAACTACACCTGGAACGGCCAGACCTACAGCTTCTCCTACGACATCCTCAGCCAGCTCGACATCGTGGTCAACCGGCTCGCCTCGCAGGGGACGCAGATCACCTTCGTCCTCCTGAACAACGCGGCCGGAAACGCCTCGCTCATCGATCCCAGGGCGAGGGGCGGAAGCGCTCATTACTACGCCTTCAATACCGCCGAAAAAGGGGGAATGGACAAGATGGCTGCGGCCGTGGCGATGCTCGCCGGGCGCTACTCCGCGGTGGACAACTGGGTCATCGGCAACGAGATCAACGCCCGCGGGGACTGGTACTACATGAGCACTTCCGGACTGGAGGAGTTTTCACAGGCTTACGCCAACGCCTTCCGGGTCCTCTACAACACGATACTCTCCCGCAACGCCAACGCGAGGGTCTACATCAGCATCGACCAGCAGTGGAACCGCTCGATCAACACCGCGAAGTACTACTCCGGGCGCAGCTTCCTGAATGCCTTCAACCGGGCCGTCTCCGCAGAGGGCAATATTCCCTGGGACGTTGCGGTGCACCCTTACAACTATCCTCTCTCCGCCGCGACGGCGTGGTCCACCGGCAACAATGTCTTCCACAGCATCGAGACGCCCATGCTCACGATGGCCAACATCGACGTCCTGACGGATTTTCTGTGCGCGCCGGACATGATCAACGACGACGGTACCGTGCGGAGCGTACTTTGCTCGGAGGTCGGCTACACATCCCAGAAGGGCGAGGGCCTGCAGGCGGCGTCCGTGGTCTACGGTTATCTGCAGGCGGTGAACAACCAGCATATCGACGGCTTCATCCTCTCGCGCGAGCTGGACGACGCCGGTGAGGCTGCCCAGGGGCTCTCCCTCGGGCTCATCAGCTCCGGCGGCACAAGGAAGCTCGCGTGGCACTGGTACATGGAGATCGACGGCGATAATGCTCAGCGGATCATCGCCGAAGCCGCGGCGGTCATAGGAGTCGAGGATATCCGCACGCTTCTCACCCCGAGGTAAAACCTTCTTTGCGGTTGCGTCCTTTCTTCAATCGGAATACAATAATCTGGTTTACAGGAATAATTAAGGAGGTAAAAGCTATGGTATACAGAACTCACGGAACCTGCTCCAGCGAGATTCATTTTGACATCGACGAGAACCACCTGATCCACAACGTCAGTTTTGTGGGCGGCTGCAACGGCAACCTCAAGGGCATCGGCAAGCTTGTCGAGGGCAGAAAGGCCGAAGAGATCATCTCCCTGCTCGAGGGCAACACCTGCGGCATGAAGAGCACCTCCTGCCCGGACCAGCTTGCGAGAGCCTTAAAGCAGGCGATCGGCGCGTAACTGAAACCGCGGATTATATCACAGGGACTGCAGGTCCGGAGCCGGAACTGCAGTCCTTGTCTGTGACTGATTATGGCTAAAAAAATCGTCCTTACCGGCGGGGGTACCGCCGGCCATGTCACCCCGAATATCGCTCTTCTTCCCCTGCTTAAGGAAGCAGGCTATGAGGTTCACTATGTCGGTTCCTTAAACGGCATCGAAAAGCAGCTCATGGAGGAGCGGGGAATACCCTACACCGGCATCCACACCGGAAAGCTCAGGCGCTACTTTGACCCGCAGAACTTTACCGATCCTTTCCGCGTGGTCAAAGGCTTTGCCGAAGCGAGGAAATTCCTTAAGGAATACAAGCCGGACGTGGTGTTTTCCAAGGGCGGCTTCGTCGGCGTCCCGGTGGTCCGGGCTGCTTCCATGCTGCATATTCCGTGCATTATCCACGAGTCCGACATGTCCCCGGGGCTTGCGAACAAGCTCTGTTTCGGCAGCGCTTCAAAGATCTGCTGCAACTTCCCGGAGACCCTCTCCTCACTTCCGCAGAATAAGGCGGTGCTCACAGGCACGCCCATCCGGAAGGAGCTGTTTAACGGAGACAGGGAGAAGGGCCTTGCCCTGTGCGGATTCTCTTCCGAAGACCCCAGGCCTGTCGTCATGGTTATCGGAGGAAGCCTCGGCGCCGCCTCGGTCAACCGAACGATCCGCGAGGCGCTGGACAGTCTCCTGAAGGAGTACCGGATAATCCACATCTGCGGTAAGGGCAAGGTGGACAATCTCCTGCTGACCCGCGAGGGCTACAAACAGTTCGAGTTCGTGAAGGAGGAGCTCTCCGATCTCTTCGCCGCCGCCGACCTGGTGATCTCCAGAGCCGGAGCGAATGCCATCTGCGAGCTTCTTGCCCTGCGCAAGCCCGCGATCCTGGTGCCGCTCCCCACTGCAGCGAGCCGGGGCGATCAGCTCTTAAACGCCTCGTCCTTCGAGAAGCAGGGCTACAGTATGGTTGTCCAGGACGACGAGCTTCCGGACAAGCTTATGGATGCGCTGCACACGCTGTACGCGGACCGGGAGAAATACATCGATGCCATGTCGAAGAGTGCCCAGGGAAATTCCGCCGGCATCATCATGGATCTGATCAGCGAGGTGCAAAATTAAAAACTCCGGAGAAACGCCGGTTTCTCCGGAGATCCGAATATACTTCATCGAAAACCCCCGTCCGGAAATCATCCGGACGGGGGTTTTCGGTTCAATGGAAATTCAGGTGCTTAACCTCAGATCTTGTTGTCGGAGCCGAGGACCTCGACGATCTTGTGCGCGACGATCGCCTTGACATTCGCGCGGCCGTCGGAGATGTACTGACGGGGATCGAAGTGATCGGGATGCTCGACGAAGTGCTGGCGGATGCCGGCGGTCATGCCGAGGCGAAGGTCGGAGTCGATGTTGATCTTGCAGACCGCGCCCTTTGCAGCCTCACGCAGCTGATCCTCCGGAATGCCGATCGCATCCTTCAGAGCGCCGCCGTTGGCGTTGATGATGCGGACGTACTCCTGGGGAACAGAGGAGGAACCGTGCAGAACAATCGGGAAGCCGGGAAGGCGTCTTGCAACCTCGGCAAGGATGTCCAGGCGAAGCTTCGGATTCTGGCCGGGCTTGAACTTGTATGCGCCGTGGCTGGTGCCGATGGCGATCGCGAGGGAGTCAACGCCGGTGCGCTTCACGAACTCCTCGACCTGATCGGGATCGGTGTACATTGCCTTGTCCATCTCGACGGAGACCTCATCCTCAACACCGCCAAGGGTGCCAAGCTCAGCCTCGACGACGACGCCGTGCTCATGAGCATACTCGGCAACTCTCTTCGACTCGGCGATGTTCTCCTCGAAGGTATGGCCGGAGTAATCGATCATGACGGAGGTGAATCCGGTGTCAACGCAGTCCTTGCAGGTCGCAAAGTCCGCGCCGTGATCCAGGTGCAGAACCATGGGGATCTCAGGATGAAGCTCAACCGCAGCCTCGACCAGCTTTACGAGGTAAGCGGAATTCGCATACTTCCTCGCGCCGGCAGATGCCTGAAGGATGACAGGGCTTCTCAGCTCGGCAGCCGCCTCGGTGATTCCCTGGACGATCTCCATATTGTTGACGTTGAAAGCGCCGATCGCGTAACCGCCATCATATGCCTTCTTGAACATTTCGGTCGATGTAACTAAGGCCATATCTATACCACCTTTCTTCTGTGAAAAACCTGCAGGTATCCGGGAAAGCCCCGAAACACAATGATTATAGCTCATGCTTACCCCCCGCGCAAGCGGGGCAGGGCAACGGAAAAACTTCCGGGGGCCGGGCAGGAAATCCGTATCTTAATAATGATGAATCCGCAGCACCAGGGCTTCGTGGGGCGGTGCAAAGCCGGCGATTACTCCTCCGCGGACCGGGACTGTCTCTCCCTTTCCGAAGCGGAATCCTGCCTTCCCCGAGAACATCAGCACCTTCATCCCGCAGTTCTCCGGGACCTCCGCATAGCGGACGGGAATGCTGATCTCCCTCTCCTCCTCGTTGCTGTTGATGATTACCACCACACTTTCGCTCCGGTCAAATCTGCCGTAGGCGATCACGCCGTCCGCGGCGTAAAGGGGAATCGTCGCTCCTTTTCTGAAGCAGGCGCACTCCTTGTGAAGCCGGATCATCTCCCTGTGAAAAAGGATGAGCTCCTCGTCCTCCGAACCCCAGGGATAGGTCCTCCGGTTGTCCGGGTCAGTGAATCCCGTGACCCCTGCCTCATCCCCGTAGTAAAGCGTCGGCGCTCCGGGCCAGGTCATCTGGATTACGACCGCCTGCCGCAGAATTGCGACATTATTGCCTGTATCCGCTTCGGCGGAGCCCAAAGTACTGCTTCTTCCGACCTTGCCGCTTGTCCGGGTCAGGAACCTGGAGTGGTCGTGGTTGGACAGCTGGTTCATGCTGATGTAGATCGGAGGGGCGGAGACCTCCCTGGTTCCCCGCCAGGTCATCGCCCTGAAGAATTCCTCCGCGTTATGGTGCAGCTCCGCGCTGTACGCCTCGCTGTGCTTCTCCATCCCGGTCAGAAACCAGGTGACAGGCTCCATGAAGGCGTCGTAATTCATCACCGTATCCCACTCCCTGCCGTTCAGCCAGGGCGAGGCATCCCCGTAATGCTCGGCCAGGACCACTGCGTCGGGATTAGCTTCTCTTACGGCCTGGCGGAAGCGCTGCCAGAACCGGTGATTGACCTCCGGCGAGTGCCCGAGGTCCGCCGCGACATCCAGGCGCCAGCCGTCGGCACAGTACGGCGCTGACACCCATTTGGCCGCGATGGAAAGAATATGCCCGGTGAGCTGCTCCGACTCGTCATAGTTAAGCTTCGGAAGGGTATCGTGTCCCCACCATCCCTCATAAGTGCCGTTATACGGCCACGTTCCGCCCCGGAAGGCAAAATAACTGTGATAGGGTGAGTTTTCACTGAGATAAGCTCCCGGCTCATAGCCGGGTACCCCGTCATAGATGCGCTCCCGGTCCATCCAGCGGTGGAAGGAGCCGCAGTGATTGAACACGCCGTCGATGATTACCCGGATATTCCTCGCGTGAGCTTCCTCCACCAGCTTCGCGAAGAGAGCGTCGGAGGCCGCGAGATTCTCCGGATCCGTGACCCTCAGGATATAGCGCTCTGCCCGGGTATTATCGTCGCCGGGATTCAGCAGCGCGCCGCCGTCGTTGACGATCACGCCGAAGTGGGGGTCGATATGCTCATAATCCTGTGCATCGTATTTGTGATTGGAGGGAGAAACGAAAAGCGGGTTGAAATAAATGGCGTCTATGCCGAGCCCTGCGAGGTAGTCGAGGTGATCAATGACCCCCTGGAGGTCGCCTCCGTAGAATTCATGAATATCGTCGGGCGCGGGAAC